>NZ_JBSFFN010000050.1:0-41137 GCF_053596135.1 Streptomyces sp. NPDC001770
ACCGGACGTCCGGCCTGGCAGTCGCCGTACGGTCCGCCACTCGACCGCGCGCACCGCGGTCGGTGGGCGCCCGTACCGGGGCTGGCCCCGGCCGTCAGGCCGGGTGCGCGGGGGCCGGCGGGAGCCATATCTCGAAGTGGCCCGATCCGACCGAGGTGCGGTAGATCAGGGCGGTGGCGAGCCGGTACCGGCCGCTGGCGCGCATCTCGTCGCGGATCAGCTGCTGGATCTCGCCCGGCCGGTCGGACCAGTCCAGGACGACGCCGTCGAACCAGCCGTCGTCGATCGCGGCCCGGTAGCCCTCCGGTCCGCTGAGGTGCTTGCCCTCGCGCCCCGTGTAGTCGATGTAGAAGATCGACGTCCACAGGGTGTAGTCCGTCAGCCCCTGGTGGCTGAGGTAGTAGACGGGAGCTTCGTGCGGCTGGCCCAGCCACTTCTGGCCCGGGCGCACGTTCTTCGCCAGCTCCGGGATAAGCCGGGTGCTGTCGGGCCAGACGCCGTAGTTCTGTGCGGACTGCGACATCCCCAGGGTCAGCGCCAGCACCCCGACGGCGATCACCGCCTGCGGGAACCGGAAGTGTGCCCCCATCAGACGGGTCAGGCCCACTCCGGCCATCGGGGCGGCGAACAGCAGGCCGTAGCCGATGTGCTTGTGCAGCGAGATGCTGGTCTGGAGGTGGATCTGGTACGCCGGGGCGAGCAGCGCGGTCCCGGTGAGGAGGGCGCCCAGGGCAAGCCGCCACCGGCGCGAGGGCCCGGTCCGCACCCGGCCGGGAGCCTCGCCGAGCCCGGCCCGGCGCGTGTACAGCACCGTACCGAGGCCTGCCAGGGCGAAGAGCAGCCCGCCCCACCGGGCGCAGTCCCACAGCAGTTGCCCGAACGCGGCGGTTCCGTGCGCGCGTTCGGTCGTGGTGTTCTGGATCGCCTGGAGGTAATCCGTGGTCAGCAGCCCGAGACCGAGCAGGAGGCCCACCCCGGCGGTGAACACCGCGCCGCGCCGCAGCGCCTCGCGCCCGCCGGACCGCTGGTGGGCGACGAGCACCAGCAGCACCACCACGGTCGGCAGATAGAGCGCGGACGCGTACTTCACCCCCACCGCGAGGGCGGCCGCCGGCGCGGCGGCGAGCGGCAGCGCCCAGTGCCCCGGGGCGACCCGGACGAGGATCCAGGCGGTCAGCGCGAGCAGGAAGAGCGCCATCGCGTCGTAGGTCGCGAAGTTGCCCAGGAACAGCGTGGACTGGGTGACCGAGAAAATGCCCGCCGCGAGCAGTGCGGTGCGCTCGTTGAAGAGCCTGCGGGTGAAGGAGTGGAGCAGCCCCGTCGACCCCAGCATGAAGGCCAGGCTCATCAGCCGTACTCCGGTCAGCCCGGCGGCGGAGTCGACCCAGGCGGCCAGCACCGGGTACAGGGCGGGCGAGCCGGAGAAGTAGGAGGCGAACCCGCCGTAGTCGGGGGCACCGTGGAAGAGGTGGCCGATCATGGCGTGCCCGGCGTAGACGTACAGCGCCTCGTCCTCGAACGCGCTGTTGTGAAGGCGCAGGGACAGGACCGCCTGGATGAGCAGCAGACAGGCCAGCAGGGCGTGGGTCACCCGGGTCCGGCGGGGTCCTGGCGCGGACGACCAGCCCCAGTCGGGCACCCGGCCCAGCGCCCAGTCCGCGCGGGTGATCTCGTCGAAGGTGTACCCGGGGGCGGGCTGCGGGCCGCGCGCGACCGGCACCCGCAGTTGCAGGGTGGACTCGGCGTCGTACCACCCGTCCGGCCCGGCGGGGTCCTCCGCGGCGGGTTCCTGGGTGCGCGCGGTGTTCCCGGCGGTCGTCATGGGCGCCTCACGTCGAAGCCGAACCGCGGGTCGGCGACTCCGCGGCGGAAGGCGTCGAGCGCCTCGGGACTGCTGTCGGTCCGCCAGTCGGACCGGCCGGCGCCGCCGGTCCCGTCCGCGCCGCCGGTCCGGTCGGTGTCGTCCGTACCGTCCAGCCAGACGAAGCCCACGACGTCGTCGCGGGTGAGCACGGCGCGCACCAGGCCGGCGATGTACGCGGGCTTGCGGGCACTCTGCTGGGCGGCGGTCCCGGCGACGAGCACCGGGACACGGGTGAAGGCGCGCACCTCCTTGACGGTCGCGCCGAAGAGGGCGTCGTAGGTGTGCGGGCCGGTGGCGGTGCAACGGCCCACGGGGCCCACCCAGTCGGCGTACGCGTCACCGGGGTAGTACGGCTCCAGCCGCACCGGGGGCCGCACGGTCGCGGTGGGGCTCCAGACCCAGACGACGTTCGACACCCCCGTGTCCTGGAAGAGATCGTGCACGTGCCGCCACGCGCCGGTGAACTCCTCGGCGCTCGCCCGGCCCGGCCCCCAGGGCTGGAGCCCGTCGTTCATCCCCGGGGCGAGCGCGAGGGCGACCGGCACATTGAGGTCGCGGACCGCCTCCGCGATCCGGCGGACGTAGTCGTCCCTCGCGCCGGCGGCGATCTCACGGAGCGTCGTCCCGGTGGGCTCCCAGGAGACGTACGGCAGCATCCGCTGCTCCCACACGTCAAGGACCCGGTCCCGCGGGAAGTCCTCGTCCCAGGCGAAGCGCTGGGCGAGCAGCGTCGGCGCCTTGCCGGTCTTCCGCGACCACAGGGCGACGTAGCCCGGCGTCACCGGCTTCCCGGAGAAGGAGACACCGAGGTACTTGCGACCGCGCCGGGGCCGGATCAGCCAGGTGACGTCGAACGGCACGTACGGCGCGGTCCGTACCTCGGCCCCCTCCCCGCCGGCGCCGATCGGTGCCGTACGGCTCGGCGCGCAGCCCGTGGTCGCCGCGACCGCCGCCCCCACGGCCCAGCGCAGCGCGCCCCTGCGGCCGACCCCGGTCATACGGGGACCGCCTCGGGAGCCGCGGCGGCGGCGAGCGGGACCGTGTGCCGTCCGGCCGCTGCGATCCCGCCCTCCTCCTCGGGCTCCCCGGCAGCTCCGGGGTCTCCGGCCTCCTCGGGGCGCGGCAGGATCAGGACGCGGAGCACGGCCGCCGCGTAGAAGATCCCCGAGGCGAGCGGAAGGGCGAAGTCCTCGGGCACCATCGTGTCCATCCGCCACAGCGCGGCACCGATCCACACCGCCGTCGCGGGAACGGTCCACGCCCACAGACCGGTCCAGAGCCGCCGGGTGTTGTTGCGGCGGGCCCCTCCCGAGCCGGTCGGCTGCCAGCCCATGGGCCGGCCGCGCACCACGTCCCAGATGGCGAAGGCGTGCGACCAGCTGTAGAGGACCCGCGCCGCCCAGGCCTCCAGGCGGTACGGAGTGCGGTGCCACAGCGGGTACACGACGACGAGGTAGAGCACCCCGGGCAGCAGCAGCCGCATGTCGGTGAACTTCACCTGCTCCGGGAAGAACAGCAGCAGTACGGAGACGATCAGCGGACCGGTGAAGAGCACCAGCGCGGACTCGATGTAGTAGACGAACCCGGACAGGTAGCAGAGGCGGCCGGCGAACCGCATCCGTACCTTCCAGAAGTCCTGGACACTGCCCAGCATGCTCATGGACGCCATGCACCACCGGTACTGCTGGTTGTAGAACGCGCCGATGGTGTCCGGGCACAGCCCCGTCGCCAGCGCCAGCGGCACGTAGCGCAGATCCCAGCCGCGCGCCCGCAGGTCGAACCCGGTGTGCATGTCCTCGGAGTGCTCGATGAGGCTGGTGCCGCCGACCTCGGCGAGCGCGCTGCGCCGGTAGACGGCGCAGGAACCGACGCAGATGGAGCCGTCACTGCGCTGCCGGGACACCTGCACGGAGCGGTAGAACAACTCCTGCACGGCGCCCGCGCCCCGCTCGATCCAGTTCTGCTGGTCGAGCACGCGGAAGTACTGCGGCGACTGCACGATCCCGAGGTCCGGATCGGTGTCCATGTACGGCAGCAGTTCGTCGAGCAGGTCGGCGCGGGGGGCGAAGTCGGCGTCCAGGATCAGGATGAACTCGCCGTCCGAGCGGGCGAATCCGTACCGCAGGTTCCCCGCCTTCTTGTACCAGCCGCGATCGGGGCGCACGAGGTAGCGGAAGCCGAAGTCCTCGGCCATCGCCGCGACCTCCTCGCTGTCCGAGTCGTCGAGGACCAGCGGGACGACCTTCCCGGGGTACGCCTCCGCCATCCGCCGGAGGTGGGTCCAGGTGTTGTGGAGCACCTCCAGGGGTTCGCCGCAGACCGGCAGGAACACGTCGACCGACGGGTACTCCCGCGGCGCCCACGCGCGCACCAGCTCACGGTGGGCCCGCACGTCGAAGTCGGGGCTGAACAGGTCCAGGCGCAGCGAGATGAGCACCCCCACCACCGACAGCAGCAGGACGGGAGCGAAGCACCAGATCCACGGACCGTGCCGGGCGGAGTCGACCTGGCTGTAGAGGACGCACCCGAAGGCCACGAACGACGTGGTGGTCAGCAGCCAGGTGCGGCGGACCACGTAGGCGTACTTCTCCCGGTCGTCGGGCGGAGTCGGCAGCAGCCCGCCGGGAGCCGCCGGACGCGTCGGTCTCCCGTTCGCGGGACGGTGGCGCGCCCGCCGGGCGGGCCGTGCGGCCCCGGTGGCGTGAAGGACTCGGAGGGCAGCCATGATGTCGGGCTCCAAGGGGCGGGATGCGGAGGCCGCCCGCCGACGCGCGGACCCCGAGGTCCGGCGCCGTACGGCAGCACGCCGGACAGGCTAGGGACCGGGCCACCCCGTGATGCGTGGGCGGACCCGACCGGGCCCTTTGGTGCACGACGTATGCACCAAGGGTCTTTCGTCCGGCTCGGCCCGGATCAGGGTGCGGCCCGGGATCAGGGGGCGGCCCGGATCAGGGGGCGCCCCGGATCAGGGTGCGGGAGGCGGGCGGGGACTGGTGCCGTGGGTCGCCGGGCCGTGTCCGGCCGTGCGCGTCGGCCCGGCGGTCAGCCAAGTCCCGCCTGCTTCAGGGCGTCCCGCAGTGCGGCCCTCGACGTGATCTTGAGCTTGGGGAAGAGGTTGTACAGGTGGGTGCTCACGGTGCGGTGCGAGAGGAACAGCTGGGAGGCGATCTGCTTGTTGCTCAGGCCGGTTGCCGCGAGTTTCGCTATCTGCGTCTCCTGCGCGGTCAGGACCACCGGTCGGTTCTCCTCCGCGGTGTCCGGCACCGTGCCCGTGGACCGGAGTTCGGCGCGTGCCTGTTCGGCCCACGGCCGTGCGCCGAGGCGCTCCAGCGTCTCCCGCGCGGCGCGGAGATGGTGCGCGGCCCGGTCGGCGCTGCCGGTCGAGCGCAGCACCCGTCCGTACGCGAGCTGCAGCCGTGCACGTTCGAAGGGGCACCGGTCCGCTTCGGGCAGCGACAGGGCCTCTTCGAAGGCGGCGACGGCCGACTCGGCGGGGGCGGCCAGAGCCTGGGAGCCGGCGACCAGCAGGAGGCTCCGGGGCGAGAGGTCGGCGAGGCGCGCGTGACGGGCCGCGGCGACGTGCGCGCGGGCCTCCCCGGTCCGGCCCGACCGCACCGCCGCTTCGACCAGGTCCATGACAGTCTCGACCGCCACGGGGGCGTACGGCCGGAAGGTGCCCGCCGGTGTGATGCGGACGAAGCAGGTGTACGCGAGGTCGGGCTCTCCGTGGGCCAGCGCTGCCAGCCCCCGTGCCCGCCACACCGACTGCTGTGTCGTTCCGAGTCCGTGCGACACCGCCCAGCTCGTCAGCTCCTCGGCGATCGGCTCGAGCGAATCCGTCCGGCCGCGGGCTCCGTGGACCAGGGCGAGCAGGCTCTTCAGCTGACCCGCGCACATCCGGTAGCCGAGCTCCTGGGCCTCGGCCGACGCCTCCTGGACCGTCGACTCCACCGTGTCCCACTGGCCGGAGTGGAAGGCCTCCACGCCGTTCAGGGTCACCGCGGTGGCCCAGTTGGTGAAGGCCCCGCCGTCATGCGCCCGTTCGAGGGTGCGGCGCCACACGTTCCGGTGTTCGGAGGGGATGCCGAGGCGCGCGGCCGCGAGGGACAGCTGCAGGAAGCGTCCGCAGCCGGGCTCGCGGGCGAGGGCGCCCAGAACACCGTCGAGGCGCCGTCGCACGGTGTGCCCCCGCCGGGCCGGGTCGCCGGCGGCGTCGAAGTACAGCCCGGTGAACTCCGAGGCGCCCGCCAGCCGGGCGGCCGGCGGCCCCCACCACTCGGCCCTGCCGCTGTGTGCGGCCGTCCGCATGAGGACGTACAGGATTTCGTCGACCAGACCCTCCTCCGGGCGCTGCCCCGCCTCCCGCCGCTCCTCGTCGGTCAGTTCGTCCAGCGCGCCGGTGAGCGCCTGGTACGCGGCCCCCGTGTCGGCGTCGTGCTCGATCACCCGGTAGGCGTGCGCCAGCGAGGCGCGTGCCGCGTCCTCCGCGCCGGCGCTCTCCCAGCGCGTGGACTCCAGAATCTCCACGGCGTCCTCCATCCGGCCGGCCCGGCCGGCGATCAGGGCGGCCCGGGCCAGCCTGCGGGAACGGTCCTCGGCGCTGGTGCTCAGCTCCGCGGCGTGCCGCAGCGCCGTCAGGGCGACGCCCGGGGCGCCGTACCGGGACGCGTTCCGCGCCGCGGCCTCCAGAGCACGGGCCGTGTCCTCGTTCGGCCCCAGGGACGCCAGGATCAAGTGCCCTACCTGGCGCTCGGGTTCGGCGTCGAGTGCCTCGGCCAGGGCCCGGTGCGCGGCCCGGTGCTGGGCGGACGAGACCGCCTGGACGATCGCGGACCGGACCAGCGGGTGGCGGAAGACCAGCTGCGTACCGTGGGTGTCGGCCCTGACCAGGCCCGCGCGTTCCCCGGGCACGAGGGCGGCGTCGGCGTCGGCCCAGCCGCCCCTGGACGCGGACCAGATGGTCCGCACACTGCCGGTTCGTTCGAGGGCGGCGAGGAGCAGCAGGTCCTTGGTGTCGTCGGGAAGATCGCGGATCCGAGACGCGAAGAGGGCCTCCAGCCGGTCGTTCAGGGGAAGCCACTCCGGCAGTTCCGCCCGGCCCGACAGCTGCCGCTCGCTGAGGAGCGCCGGAAGCTCCAGCAGGGCCAGCGGATTCCCGGCCGCCTCCGACAGCAGCCGCTGTCGCGCCGCCGGGGCCAGGCCTGGGCACCGGGCCTCCAGCAGCGCGGCCGCGGCCTCGGAGTCGAGGGGTTCCAGCAGGGTCTCCGGGCAGCCGCCGCCGTCCAGGAAACTGTCCCGGCCCGCCTGCACCGCGACCAGCAGGCCGATCGGCGGCCGGCCGAGACGGCGCGCGACGAACGCCAGGACCTCGGCGCTCGCCCGGTCCATCCACTGCGCGTCGTCCACGATCAGCAGCACCGGGCCGCCGGCGGCCACCTCGCACAGCAGCGCCAGGGTCGCCGCGGAGATGGCGAACCGGTCGGGCGGGGCTCCGTGGGTGATGCCGAGCGCCCGGTCCAGGGCCTCCCGTTGGGCGCCGGGCAGCCCCGGGCAGACGTCGCGGAGGCTGTGCACCAGCTGGTGCAGGCCGGAGAAGGCGAGTTGGACCTCCGACTGCGCCCCCACGGCGCGCAGCACCTGGATGCCCATCGCCTTCGCGCGGGCCGCGGTCTCGTCCAGCAGCGCGCTCTTGCCCATCCCGCACGCCCCGCGCAGCAGCACGGGCCGGGCTCTTCCGCCGAGGAGCGCGTCCAGGACGCCGTCGAGCATCGCTCGTTCGGCCGCGCGGCCGAACAGCACGCCCCGGGCCGGGTCCGCCGTCGGCGGCATGCCGGGGCACCTGCCTCCGACGGGCTCCATGGAGCCGACGAAGGACCAGGGGAATTCAGGACCGGCGGTTCCAGGACCGGCGGTTCGCATCTCCGGCACGACGAAACGCTCGCGCGTGAGCTCGATCGCAGAGGTTTCCAGCACCACTCCGCCCTTCCAGCCGACTCGATGACGCCACGATCAACCAGTCCGGCTTCACCACGACATCCGTACGGACCGCGAGCCCGCTTCCCACAGGTGGGTAAGGGGGTGGCCTCCGGACGGTCAGCTTGCCGGGTGCGCGGAGGGCACCACCCCGCCCCGGGGCCGACTCTGCACGCAAGTACACGGTGTGTACCCCGGACGGCGGTCACGGGCCGCCGGGGCGCCGACCGTCACGGCCGCTCGCACGGAGCGCCGGATCTCCCGTTCCGGCACGGGTCCGCGGTCAGGCGGGCGCGCCCGCCGCGCTCCACGGGAACAGGGGGCCGGCGCAGCGTTCGGGCCAGCCCGCTCCCGCGCGGTCGTCGGTTCCGAGGGTGCGCGCGGCTTCGCGCAGCCGCAGGAGGATGGCGTCGTCCTGGCTGTCGAGGGCCTGTCCCGGCCGGCCGGGGGGTATGCCGGGGCCGATCTCCCGCAGCAGGACCAGCCGGGACGCCCCCGCCTCGTCGACGCTCAGCACCCTGAACCGCGTACCGGGACCGAAGACGATCTCCTCCGGTGCGTCCGGCGCCACCGGCTGGTCCAGCAGCGGGCGTACACGTCTGCCGACCACCGACCAGATGAGGTAGAGGCCGGTCTCCGCGGAGGGAGTCGCGCCGTCCAGCACCACGGCGCTCATCGGACCGGCCCGACGGAGTTCCTGTCCGGGCAGCAGACCGTCGACCGCTCGGCGGTCCGGTCCCGCGCTGCGGGCCGCCGGGCCCCGGTGCGAGGGGAGCCGCCGCAGTCCGGACGCGGCAC
Organism: Streptomyces sp. NPDC001770; assembly: GCF_053596135.1. Classification (NCBI taxonomy): domain Bacteria; kingdom Bacillati; phylum Actinomycetota; class Actinomycetes; order Kitasatosporales; family Streptomycetaceae; genus Streptomyces; species Streptomyces sp. NPDC001770. The sequence continues at coordinate 8,636 of NZ_JBSFFN010000050.1, forward strand.
ACGCGACGAAGGGGAGGACAGCGGGGTCACCGGTCACGATCCCCTGCTCGACGCCCCGGTGTCCCAACTGCCCTTCCTGGGCGGTGAGATAGGAGCGCACCGCGATCAGGTCCGCCCGGGCGTCCTCCTGTTGCGCCTGGACCCGCAGCGCGGGCAACCGGGACAGAGCACGGGTCAGGGCCGCCGCGTGCTGGTCCCACCGGGGGCCGACCAGCCGGCGCAGGGCCTCGCGGTCGGCCGGGGTGCTCCGGTGGGTCGGCGCGAAGGGGAAGACCGTACGCGGCGGTGCCGCGGCGGGGGGTACGGCTCCGGGCGCGGCAGCGGACCGGCTCCGAACCGGCCCGGCGGGTCCGGCGGGTCCGGCGGTGGTCGGGTCCGGCGCCGGGTCGGCCCCGGGCCGTGCGGCCTCCGGCGGGCTCACCGCCGCGGCGGGTGCCTCCGGCGGTGCGGCCGGCTCCGCCCCCGGCGACGACGGAGCGAACGGCGCGGCTCCGACGGGTTCGGGGGCTCCCCCGTTCTCCCGGGCGGGCGCGTCGGGACGGACGCCGGAGTGCCCGTCCCGGGCGGGAGGAGCGGCGGCCGGTGTCAGGGCGGGTACTCCGGCGCTCTCGAGCGCGTACCCCGGCGTCGGGGCCGTGGCCGTCGGTATCTCCGCGGCGGACAGGGCGGCGCCGCCCGGATCCCCTCGCCCGGAATCGCCCGGGTGCCCGGCCGCCGCACCGGCGAACGGGACGGACGGCACCACGGCCTCCGTACCCGCGGCCATCACGGCCTCCGTACCCGCGGGCACGACGGGCGGCGGCAACCCGGCCGCCGGTCCGGCAGGCACGGCGGACAACGGCACCGCGGCCTCCGTCCTCCCGGACACGACGGCCTCCGCACCGGCCGGCTCGCCCGCGGGCGCGGGCCGGGTGGTGACGGCGACGCCGTGGCGGACGGCCAGCCGGTGCAGCGTACGCAGCCCCTCGGCGCCGCTCCCACCGCACACATGGATCACGGCACGGAGGCTGCTGGCGTTCTCCAGACCGACGAGCAGTCGGTCGAGTACGGGCCACAGCGTGTCGTCGAGGTGCTGTCCGGACAGTTCGATCGCCACGACGTCCGGGTGGACGGGCTGCTCCCAGAACGGGGGGCGGGGCGTGCCCGGGGGACCGAGCCACAGACCGGCCCGGGTGACCGCGAGCTGCCATCCCTCCCCGAACCGCAGTACTCCTTCTTCGGCTTCCCGCTCCAGCCCGTCGACCGGGCTCCTCCACCGGCCGAGCCGGGGCCCGGGAGTGCCGGGGCCGCCGGCCGGGACGCAGACCACCGACTCCGCATAGGGCTGCCAGGCCGGGTCGCCTTCGGGAGTCATGACCACGACCTGTTCCCGGCCGGCGCGGACGGGTCCCTCCATCAGTACGGGCAGCCCCGTGGTGACCTCGATCGGGGCGCCGAGCAGATCGGCGGTCGCCCGGGCCGTGGGCAGCAGATCGACGCCGGCGCCGGGGACGAGCCGCGCGCTCTGCCGGATCGGCGCGGGCAGGGCGGCGAGCAGGGTGGCGAGAGCCTCGGCCGAGACGTCCGGCACACCGGGCGTGCCGACCAGGACGGAGAGCCGGTTGGAGTCGACCGGCACGGAGTGGCGGATGCCCTGGGTGTCGGCGGCGGACGCGCCCGCGCGCCGGATCAGCAGCCCGGCCGGAATCTCCTCCACGAGGTGGCCTTCGGCGATGTCGGGCGCGAGCCAGACCAGCGCGCTCTGCCAGCGCGGCTCCGGGTGGCGCAGGCCGAGGGGGATCGGTGCGGCCCCCGGCGCGAACCGCCACCAGCAGGCCGGCTCTCCCGGTTCTCCCCGGCCGTCCGACGTCTCGGTGGCGAACAGATGGCCTCCTGGCACGATCAGGGGCCTGCCCGCGGGTGCGACGACCTCCACCGCCCACGCGTCGCGCATCCTGGCCGCGGCGGCGGGCCGGCCGCCCCACTCGAGTGCGGCCCCCTCCATGACCAGCAGCACACGCCGGATTGCCGTCCGGCGGCGGCCGGTGAACACCGTCGCGAACTGCTCCCAGAGGTCCTCCGAGTCCCCCCGCTCCGCCCCGACCAGCAGGGTCACCTGTGCGGGGGCACCGTTCTGGAGGGCGCGGGCGTCCTCCAGCAGGCCGCCGACCGCCTCCGGGTTCTGGTGGAAGAGGAAGACGTCTCCGCCGTCGACGACCGGACGGGGGCTCACCGGTGCCCCAGGCCGCCGGGTTCCCGGTCGTACGGCCCCGGGCTGCCGGCTCCGCGGGGTGCCGTCGGCGGACGGGTCCGGGGAGGCGCCGGTACGCCGTCCCCTCGACCGGCCCCCGAACCTGATCACTCAGCCGCCACGGGGCCGGGACCGGCCGTCGCCCGGGTGAACGGCAGGTCCTCGGGGAGGAGCCGGGTGAGCGCGTCCAGGTCGGGGTTGGCGACGCTGTGCAGCCGACTGGCCTGACGGGTCATCATCGACTCGACGATCTGGCGGGCGAGGCGGGCGTTGCCGAAGGACCGGTCGCGCGGCAGTTCGTCGAGGTACTCCCGCAGCGCCTCCAGGGTTTCCGGAACGCAGAGGTATCCGATGGTCTCGGCGTTCCGGCGGACGATGGTGACCAGCTCGTCGGTGGTGTAGTCGGAGAAGGGGACGTGGCGGGAGAAGCGGGAGGCCAGGCCCGGGTTGGACTCCAGGAAGCGCCGCATCTCACGGGTGTAGCCGGCGGCGATGACCACCACCTCGTCGCGGTGGTCCTCCATCAGCTTCAGCAGGGTGTCCACGGCCTCCCGGCCGAAGTCGGACGGTGAGTTCTCCGGCGTGAGGGCGTACGCCTCGTCGATGAACAGCACGCCGCCGCGCGCCCGCTCGAAGGCCTCGGCGGTGAGCTGGGCGGTGTGTCCGATGTACCGGCCGACGAGATCGGCCCGGGACACCTCGACGAGCTGTCCCCTGGGCAGTACGCCGAAGGAGCGCAGCAGGTCCGCGTAGAGCCTGGCCACCGTGGTCTTTCCGGTTCCGGGCGGGCCCGCGAAGACCAGGTGGTGGCTGATGCGGGGGGCCGGCAGGCCGAGCGCGTGCCGCTGACGAGTGGTGGTGAGGAGGTTCACCAGGCCGTTGACCTCGTGCTTGACGGCCGCCAGCCCGATCATGTCGTTCAGCTGGGCCAGGACGTCGGAGTCGGCGGGGGCCGCTTCCTCGACACCGCGGACGTTCGCGGCCTCGTCCTCGCCGACGTCCTCGGGGAGCAGCAGCGTGAGGTCGTCCTCGCCGACCTCCGGCTGCGTGGACAGCCGGAACGCCTGCCGGTCGACCATCTCCTCGAACACCCGGCGGGCGGCCCGGCCGTTGCCGAAGGTGGCGTCCCGGGGCATCCGGGTGAAGTGCAGGGCCAGCGCTTCACGGGTGAGCGGGTCGAGTTCGTAGCGGTGGGCGGCGCACATCGTCTCGACGATGGTGACCAGCTCGTCCACGGTGTAGTTGACGAACTCGATGGTGCGGGTGAAGCGGGAGGCGAGACCGGGGTTGGCGGAGAGGAAGCCCTCCATCTCCTTGGAGTAGCCGGCCACGATGACGACCACGTCGTCCCGGTGGTCCTCCATGAGCTTGACCAGGGTGTCGATGGCCTCCTGGCCGAAGTCCGCCCCGGATCCCTTGCTGTCCGACACCAGGGTGTACGCCTCGTCGAGGAACAGCACACCGCCCAGGGCCCGTTCGAAGACCTCGGAGGTCTTGATCGCCGTACCGCCGATGTACTGGGCCACCAGATCCGCGCGGGACACCTCCACGATGTGTCCCGACCGCAGCGAACCGAAGTCGGCGAGGATGCTGCCGTACAGCCGCGCGACCGTGGTCTTGCCCGTCCCCGGGGGGCCGGCGAACACCAGGTGGCGGCTCATCGGCGGGGCCGGCATGCCGAGCCGGGCACGCCGCTGGGCCAGCTGGTTGAGGTTGATCAGGGTGGTCACCTGGTGCTTGACGCCGTCCAGCCCGACCAGCGCCTGGAGTTCGGCCAGCGGGCCCTCGGGCAGCTCCGGGCGGGCGTCGGCGCCGGTCGCCGCCCGGCCGTCGCCGGGGGCGCCGTAGGCGCCCGGTTCCGGCGGCGGTGCGCCCTGCCAGCTGTCGGCGGCCCGGTTTCCGCTGCTCACCAGCCCCTCGACGGCGAGCCGGGGGCCGGGGCGGGAGTGCCGCAGGCCGGCTCCGCGGTTGTCCTGCACCGTGCAACCGGTGACGGTCACCTGCTCCTCGGTGTCGACCCGGATGCCGTCGCCCGTGCTGCCGGTGAACCGGCATCCGCTGAGCGAGGCCCGGCCGCCGGCCGCGATGAGCATGCCGTGGGCTCCGGAGTCGCGTACCGCGACGCGGGCGAGGGACAGTTCGCCGCCGTCCTCCACCGAGACTCCCTCGGTTCCGCTGCCGGTGACCGTGCAGTCCCGCAGGGAGCCCTGTCCACGGGCGCCCACCGACACACCCGCGCGCGTGGCGGCGGTCAGCGTGGTGTCGCGGACGAACGGGTTGCCGTGGCCCTCGATCCGCAGCGCCGACGCTCCCGCGGAGTCGATCTCGCAGTTCTCCAGCCGCCCCCGGCCGTCCTCGGCGACCTCCACTCCGTGGCCGCCGCTGCGGACGACGCGGAGCCGCCGCAGGAGCGGGTTGGCGCCCGAGCGGATGGAGACCGCTACGCCCTTGGCGTCCTCCACTTCGAGCCGGTCGAACTCGGCGGCCGCCTCCTCGGTCAGCTGCACCCCGACCGACTGGCTGTCCCGGACCCGGACCCCGGTGAGCACGGGGGAGCTCGACTCGGTGACCCTGATCCCGGCCTGTACGGCTGAGGTGAAGGTGCAGTCCTCGAAGGCGCCGCGGGACCGGCCCATCACCAGCAGTCCGCTGCCGCGGGTGCTCTCCGTGGAGCAGCGCCGCAGCGCCGGATCGGCGCCGCCGGTCACGACGATGCCGTGGCCCGTGCTGTCGGCGATCCGGACGTCCTCCAGCACCGTCCGCGAACTGCTGGTCATGTACGCCCCGACGGTGACCCCGTGCACCTCGATCCGGGAGACCTGGAAGGAACTCGCGCCTTCGAGGGCGATGGCCGGTTTGTCGGTGGAGGAGATCTCGCACTCCTCCACGATGCCCCGGGCCTCGCCGTTGGCCAGCAGTCCGTTGCCGCGCGCGTCGCGCAGCCGGGAGTTGCGCAGGGTCATCCGCCCGTTCTCCCCCACCACGACCGCGGAGGTGCCCAGGTGCTCGATGACGCAGTCCTCGACGACGCTGCCCACCGAGGAGGTCTCGACGACGCCCGCGCCCGAGGAGTTGGTGATCCGGCAGCGCCGCAGGGCGAGGGATCCACCGGCCCTGCTGAGCACGGCGGCCCATCCGTTGCCCACCACCTCGCAGCCGTCCATGGCCACTTGGCCGCGCGCCGCGAAGACGACCGGCACGTCGCTCTCGCCGCCGCGCAGCAGGAGGTCGGTCAGGCTCACGCCGTCGGCCGTGAGGGTCAGGGCGCTGTCCCGGCGCGGGCAGATCTCCACGCTTCCGCGCGGCCCGTCCGCCACCAGGGTGACCCGGGTGCCGATGACCAGGCTCTCGGCGTAGCGGCCCGGTCGCACGCTGATGACCGCACCCGCCCGGGCCCGTGCCAGCGCCTCGCCGATCGACGCGAAGCCACCGGACCCGCTCTGGTCAACGGTGAGTACTTGGCGCGTCACGAAGCGACCTCCCTAGCCCTGAGCCACCTGTGGACATCCACGCGGACGGCATCGAAACAACATCATCGCCACGACCCGCCCGCCGGCCCATGCCCCCGGCTACTGAAAGGTGACTGATTTCCCGGACCCCGTGACGCATATGGATGACTTAGCCGAGGTGGTTCGCCCTTCGGGCGGGTTACTGTCCCGCCGAAAACCGCCCATCGGCAAGAGGAAAAGCATGGAAAACCCTGCTGCGGAAATTTCCGGACATGTACAGACGGAAACGTCGGACGAGGTCTTCATGGCTCTGCCAGGCGTGGTCGCCGCCCCTCAGCCGCTTTCCGGGGAGTGGCCGCCCGGAGAACCGTTCCCCGAGCCGGTGCGTCCCGGGGGTTACCCGGACGGAGGAACGCCGGCCGAGGCGGACGGGGCGGGGGACGGTTTCGCCACCGAGATGCCGGAGCCGCCGGAGAACGTCCGGGAGGCGGGCCGGCTGGTTCCCGACCACTGGCTCGGTCTGGTCGACCCGGGGTGGCCCGGGACGGACACCCCGCCGCACTGGGCGGTGATGGGGCAGTGGCGGTCCGACCCGGACGGCGAGATCGTCGGGTGGCGCGACAACCCGGAGTACCGCCCGTCCCCCGTGATGCTGGGCTGGCCGGAGCCGACCGACCCGGTCGACACCGCGATGCAGCTCGCGGCCACCCGGTACGGGCCGGGCGAGGATCTCGCCCGCGCGCTCGCCACCGCCGAGGTCGCCGTGCTGGTCCTCCCGGACGGGACTCCGGTGACCGCCGCGACCCCGGAGGGTACACCGGTCGTTCCGGTGTACACCGCGCAGCCCCATCTGAGCGCGGCCGGGCGGATGGCCTCCGAGGTGCTCTCCGTCGACCGGCTGCTGGAGCGGCTGCCGGACGGTCACCAGCTCTACCTCAACCCCGGCGGGCCCGTCCCGGCGCTCGTCGAGACGGAGTTCCTGCTCGCGGCGATGACGGAGGCCGAGGAGGCCGGCGCCGGGGCGGACGCGGGCCTCACCGCCCCCGCCTGACCGTCGCGCCGGCCTGACGGCCCCGCCGGAACCGGGCCGCGTCACCCGTCCCTGTGGCGCGGCTCCCTCACCGCCCAGTCGCCGCCGTGGCCGGGCGCGTCGGGGCGGTCCCGGTAGGTGATGCGGGTCGCACCGTCCTCGCCGGTGTGGAGGTCCACCGGGCGGGCGGTCGCCCAGACCCGCCGTCCCGTCCGGTCGGCGAGGCGTTGGGCCAGCTCCGGGCCGCTCTCGCCGCCCTCCCCGGAGAGCAGGACCAGGGAACTGTCGCGGCCGATGCCCGCGAAGGCGGAGCCGTCCGCCGGGAGGGTCGCGGCCGTGCCGCCGGCGAGCCCGTCCGGTCCGCCGGCCGTTCCCCCGGGCAGCGCCACCAGATACGGGGTGGCGACCTCCTCGAAGGCCCAGGCGGGTTCCGCCATGTCGCCCGGGTCGGCGACCCCCGGGGCACCCTCGGCGTGCTCGAAGACCTCGTACGGCACCATGCCGCCCCCGTCGGCGGCGGCCACCCGGACGTACCGGATCCGGCCGGAGGGTTCGGGCCAGTAGTGGGATACCCACCCGTCCGGTTCGACGACATCGGCACGGACCGGGACGTCCAGTTCGTGCGCGATGCCCTGGATCAGGCGCTCGACCGACTCGGCCGCGGACGGGACGACGCCCGGGAACCGCAACGGTGCCGCCCCCTCGCCGATCATCGCCCGGCGGGCCTCTCCGACCTCCCGGATCACGGTGGCACCGAGGCCGTCCCCGACGACGCCGTCCTCGGGGCGCGCGGACCGGCCGTCCAGCAACCGCTGGTACCGCTCGAGAAGTTCGGGTGCCGGACGGTCGGGAGTCACGGCCCGGGACTCGGCCAGATCCGTCCGCAGGGTGTCGACCGCCCACCCCAGCACCTCACGGTCGGCCAGCTCGGCCAGGCGTGCCCGGTCCAGGGTGACCACGGCCGCTTCGAGCGGGCCGTTCGCCCCGGCCGTGTTCCGGGACATCGGCGTACGGGCCACGGTTCCCGCCGCACGCGCGGCCACGGCTGCGGACCGTATCCGGCGGGCCAGTGACTGGTGCAGCCGGCCCGCGGTCATTCCGGGCTCGCCGGCCGCCTGCGCCAGCGGGTCGATCACGTCGAACCGGGGCGCGCGGGTCAGCCTCTCCCAGTCCCCGTCCGGGGTCTCCGGGAGGGGCTCCTGGGCCATCCTGGCCCGGAGTTCGCCGACCTCCGCCTCGAACAGCTCCGCGTAGACGTCGCCGCTGAAGGCGTCACCGCGCAGGCTCCGCGTCTCGGCCCGGACTCCCGGCAGTCTCTTCGTGACGAGCTCGGCCTCCAGCCGGTAGCGGCCGCGCAGCCGGACCAGGAGGACCGGGCCCTGCTGCTTGATGTGCTGCTCGCGCCGGTAGTTCTCGGTGCCCGCCTCCGCCGTACCGCTGCCGGTGGCCCGCGACGCACTCGTGTCACCGGCGCCGGTGTACGGGGGGAAGGCGTGGCCCTGCGCCGACTGCGCGGGGTCATGGGGGTGCAGGGTGCCCGAACCGGAGACGCCCGCACCGGCGGAGGCGCGCCAGTTGTCGTTCCCGGAGCTCGCCGTCGTTCCGCTCTGGTGCTTGGTGTAGCGGCCGGTTCCGGTGCCCTGGACCGGCCCGAGGACCTCCAGGCCGAACAGGTCTCCGCGCAGGTGGAGTCTGGCGTGCGCGGACGAGTTGCCCGGTACGAACAGCATGTCGGTGAGCAGATGGCTGCGGCCGGCCGATGCCTCGATGAGGTGGTTGGTCAGGTGCTCCCGGCTCATCAACTGGCGGATGCCGAGGTTGGTACGGGTCCTGGCTCCGTCGGCCCGGGGTCCGAACAGCCGGGTCATCAGCTCGAGGGCGGTGGGCAGTCCGTCGTCGAGCATGGTGCCGGTGATGAACGTGTCGCCGGGCAGTTCGGGCAGCGGACGCGGATCGCGTGGTTCCGCGGCGGCGTCGGAGGCGCGGAACTCGCCCAGGCCGCGCGGCACCTGCAGCTCGATCGAGCCCGGAACGCTGATGACGGCAGGGGTGGAGCGGGTGGCGTCCAGGCCGCGGTACCAACCGGCCAGCAGGTTGTTCAACGGCCGTCCGGCTTCGTCGAGCCGGCTGACTTCGGCGGTCAGGGTGTGTCCCATACGGACCAGGTAGGTGTCGTTCCAGCCGTAGGCGGTCTGCTCGGTGGTGGCGGTCTCGGCGCGGGTGACGCCCTGGTGGCGTGCTTCGCCGACCGCGACACTGCCGCTGCCCGAGCCGTTCGCCGCGCCACCGCCGAACTTGCCGGCGGTCAGCCCCACCGCGGTGTCCCGGGAGGAGCCGGCGGTGGTGCTCACGTAGCCGTGCCCGTACACCTCCACACCGGTCCGGGGGCGGTAGCCGAAGACCTCCGGGTCGGAGTCCAGCGTGTCGGTCAGCTTGATCTCGACGATGTCGGAGAGCAGCCAGCCGATCGGGTTGACCAGGTAGAACGTGTGCCCGTTGGGCGACAGCAGGTCGTCCCACATGGCCAGGTCGCGGCCCTCCGCCAGCAGTGACTGCAGGACGTTCACCGAACCCTGCAGACGTCCGATCCGGCGGCCGTCGCCGGTCCACAGCTCGGGCTGCGCGGCCAGCAGGCCCGGCGCGACCCGGTCGACCTGTTCCCGCACGATGTCGTAGGTGGAGCGGTAGCCCCGCTCGAAGCTGACCGCGTGCACCCCGCTGTGGCCCAGGAACCGGCCGCCGGGGTCACGGCGGGTCAGGTAGTCGGGAAGCGCGGCGCCCGGGAAGGCCCCGCCCTCGGTTTCCCGCAGGTCCAGCCCGAAGCGGGCGTTGAAAGCGTCCCGGATCCGCCGGTCCGCCACGGGCAGGGCGCCGTTTCCGTGCAGCCGTGCCAGCAGCTCGGCCAGCTCGCGGCGGGTCGCGGTGAGCCCTCCGAGGGCGTCGGCCGCCGCCTGGCCGGCCTCGGTGTACGGCAGGGGACCGTCCGGGTCCGGTACGTCCTGCGTCCAGCGCGACAGCACGCCCGCGACGCTGTCCCCGCTGAGCCGGGCCTGCCCCGCGTGCCAGCGGTTCAGCACCTCGACGAGCTGCTCGTCGGAGATCGGCACGGTGCCCCGGGCGTACTGCTCCAGCGCCTCGGGCTCGGCCAGCAGGTACAGCATGGTGCGGCCGTCGACCCGCCCGCTGTGCGAACCGTACGAGTCGGGCAGGAGCTTGGCGTGCTTCTCCAGACGGCCGTGCACCTGGTAGTCCACCGCGGTGCGGAAGAGGTACGCCCGGCTGAAGCTGAGCTTGATCTCCTCCTTGGCGCCCGTCCGTCCCGAGCCGGCCGACCGGTTCCACTGGCGGCTCCAGGAGGCGTCGGCCCCGCCCTGGACCGAGCCCTCGCCGTCCGGGGTGGCGCCACCGAGGGTGAGGTCGGCCGGTATCGCCCTGACGCCGCGTGAGCTGCTGGCGGTGCTGTTGGTCTGGCTCATCCACAGCGTGATGGCGCCCAGCACGAAGGGGTCCTGGGTGACGCCCGCGAAGGAGGACGGTCCCATGTCCCCGCTGATGTCCACCGCGCCGTGGGTGTCCCGGAAGAAGCCGCTGGAGAAGAACTGGTCGGTGGTGTACCGGTGGTTCAGGATCTCCTTCAGGTGGGCCCTCACCTGCGTGGTTCCGGTGAAGGAGGCCAGCTCCTGGACAGCCCCGCCCTGCGGTCCGGCGACCAGCTCGCCCAGGGCCCGCGCGGCCGCGCCGTGGAGCCCGGAGGCGTCCACGTGGTAGACCACCGCGCGGTCGAGCACGGCGGACGGGGTCCTGCCCGCCGCGGGGACGACGGGCGCCGGCTGTTCGTCGAACGGAGGCACGTAGGCGATGGCCTCCTGCCGGCTCAACCGGATCGGGCGCGGGTCGCGGGCGCCGGGCCGGAGCCGTCCGGCGAGACCGCTGTGCTGCAGTTCCAGGGTGACGGTGTAGTCGCTGAACAGCGTGAACCGCCGCAGGACGCCGGCGAGTTCCAGCAGTTCTGGACGGTTGTTGAGGAACGACACGGCGTCGGTGCGGCCCTCCGAGACACTGGCTTCGACTCCGGTCGACGCTCCCCTGAGCTGGTGGAACAGGGCCTTGAAGCGGAGGCCGAACGCCAGTTTGCGGGCGTCACCGGCGGCGATCCCCGCGGTGTCCATGCCCATCGCGAGGTTGACCGCGGCCATTTCCTCGGTGGTGCCCTCGAAACGCGGTTCGACGCCCTCGGACGCCCGGGCCCGGAGGGTGATCCGCACGGAGTCGACGTCGTAGTCGATTCCGAGGGCTCCCCGGGGCAGGTCCATGACGAGCTGGAGTCCCGGCTCCTGGTGCAACTGGTCCCAGAACGACTCGATTCCACGCGGCGAGAGGAACTTCCTGAGCTCGTCCTGGTTCTTCAGCCGGGCGTCGAGGGCACCGGCGTTCGACCACCAGCGGCCCCCGGTCAGCGGCACACCGGCGTCCGGTGGCAGGAAACCGAACGGGCGCAGCGCCCCGGCCACCTGTCCGTACAGCTCCCGCACCGTCTCGTCACGGACCTCGACCAGGCCCATGCCGATCCCGCGTCCTTCGCGGACGAACGAGGGTGCGTCCATGTGCTCGGGGTCCCCGGGTCGGCGCCCGATGCCCTGGACCAGGTCCGGGGCGTAGCGCACGAGGCGGCCGTCCGGGCCGTCGTGGAGGGCCACGGTGCGCTCGGACGGGTCCGGTGTGCGGCCGGCCGCCCGTTCCGCGGCGGTGACCGGGGTGGCGCGCAGCGCCTTCTCGTCCACCGACAGGCCGTACCGGATGGCCTCACGTTCCGTCACGCGCACCAGGCCCTCGCCGGTCACTTCGGGCGTGCTGACCGGCTCGTGGCCGCGTACCGCCGATACGGCGCTGTGGCTGAGTTCCAGCAGGTACGCGTTGGTGCGGCCGATGTTGCGCGGCACCACGACCCACAGGCCGGTGCGGGCGGCACTGACCGTGTTCGAGTTGGACCAGGTCAGGGCGAGGGAGGCGCTGACGCCGAGGCCGAGGCCCGGGTCCTGGAACGGCAGCGGGAACAGGTTGAGTTCGACCGGCAGGCTGAGCGTGGTGGAGTTGTAGACGGTGTGGCTGCCTCCGGTGCCGTCGATCGCCGTACGGACGTTCTCGATGGGCGCCTTGTCGCTGGTGGTACCCACCCGGACGGCCCGCCGGGCCCGCTTGGTGTGCACCCGGACGGTCGCGACCGGACTGCCGTGCTCGTCGTGCAGGGAGAAGGGGTAGCCCTGGTCCGGATCGAGGGCGGCGTCCAGGTGCGACTCCAGGTTCCACAGCTTCTGCAGCAGCTCCTCGCGGGGGACGCTGCCGACCGGGAGAGCCAGTCCCTGCTCCCGTACGGCCGCGGTGATCCGGTCGAACAGGGCGGGCAGGCCGGTGAGGCCGGTCGCGTGGTACACGGCGGGCAGCCGGTGCTCCAGTCCGCCGGTGTCGACGGCGGTGACCTGCCCGGGTGCCCGGTCCAGGTAGTGCTCGGGCAGGTAGAGGAGCAGCCGCCGGTCGTCCGTGGTCTCCACCGGGGTGGGGGCCGCCGCGGCCCATTCCTGGTCCGCGGCGGTGCGGATCCGCACCGTCCAGTGCGCCTGGTAGGCGAGCATCCGGGAGTCGCTCTTGGCGAGCAGCACATGGCCGCCCTCGGCGTCGCCGACCCAGTTGGTCGAGCGCCGTGACGCGTTGGCCGTACCGGAGATCCCGACGCCCGCCCTGAGCACCTGGAACACGCCGGGGGCGACACCGATGCCGTACGACATCGAGAGCGCACCGCGGGTCGCACCGGTCGGGCCCGCGTGGGTACGGACGAACGCACCGGTCAGGAAGGCGGAGTTGATCGCCTCGTTGGCGTGGAACCGGCGCTCGGCCGCGTCCCCGGACACCAGGGGCAGCGGTCCCTCCGGGTCCTTCGGTCCCTCCGGATCCTTTGGCTCTTCCGGCTCTTCCAGCTCTTCCGGGATGGTCTCCAGCACCGTGCGGCCGTCGTAGAGGCCGGCCGGGTCGCGGACCTCGCGCGGGTCCCGGGGGTCGAGGGTGATCAGCGCCTCCACGCCGCCCAGCGGGACCATCAGCCCGTCCACCGCGTCGCCGGTCTTCGGCACCAGGTAGCGGTAGTTGCTCAGCAGACGCTGCGGCAGGCCGTCCCACACGGACTGCGGCACGCTGCGCCCGGCCTGCTCCACCAGGTGGCGCAGCGTCCGGATCACCTCGGGCAGGTGGGGCAGACCGGCCCGGGGGATGCCGGTGGTGCGGGCCGCCGGGTCCACCGCGACCGGCTCGCCCCACGGGGAGACGAACACCGGCCCGAGCACGGGCGCGGGCGCGGGCTGCGGGGTCTCCGGTCCCGGCGCGGGGCTGACGGCCGGCTGCGGCTCCGGGGCCCGCGGTCCCGGTACGGGCGGCTGCTCGCCGGTCCGCGCGGGCTCCTCCCACGGGTCGGTGCTCCGCGTCCCGAAGAGCGGTACGCCGTCCCGGTGTTCGGCGTCGAAGAGCCGGAAACCCGGCTCGCGGCCGTTGCGGCCCCCGGCGGGGGCGGCCTCGCCGAGGGTGCCGGCGGCCGGGTCGAGGGCCATGCCGTGGGCGCTGGCGATGACCGGCGTGCCCAGGGCCTCGGCCAGCTCGGCGGCGTACCGGTCCGCGCCCGCTCCGATCAGCAAGGGGGACCGTCCTGGCACGGTGGCGTTGAGCAGTGCCACCATCGCGTCGGTGCGCACCGGCAGGCCGTTCACGGTCAGCCGGCCGTCGCCGTCCTGCTCCCCCAGAACCAGGACCGCTTCCTGCGGTACGAGACGGGGCAGCCGTTCCATCGCCTGCGGGCTGATGCCCAGCTCCCCCGCGGTGGCGCCGGGAAGCGCGACGGCGAGCTGCCGGTCCTCGTGCCACACGGTCCGCGACCGTTCCATGAGGAGCTCGACCGCCGGACCCTCGACCGCCCCGGCCGCTGCCCCGGCCGCCGGCCCGGCTGTCGGATCGGCGGTCGAATCGGCGGTGGGCCCGGCAGTCGGATCGGCAGTCGGATCGGCAGCCGGTTCGGCCATTGCCGGGCCGAACAGGTCCGGCAGCAGGTCCGCCAGTCCCCCGGCCAGGGTCCCGTCGGGGTCGAGGGGCAGCATGCCGACCAGCCCGTCCGGCACCGACACGCGCAGGGTGCGCGTCGGCCCCTGGAAGACCACGTCGAGCCCGAGGCCGTAGTAGTCGAACCGGCGGCTGGACTCCTGGTTCTTCTCGTCGACCTGGCTGATCTCGCCGCTGCGGTCCTCGCCCGTACCGGTCCCGAACTCCCCGGGGAACCGTTCGACCAGGTGGTCCTCCCCGTGCTCGCCGGCGTTGCCTCCCGCCTCCGGGCCGAGTTCGAACTCCCAGCCGCGGAAGCGCCCGCTCGACGTCTCGGGCGCGTCGTCGTGCTGCTGGTAGCGCCGGGCCTTGAAGGCGGCTCCCTTCGCCAGGACGCGTGCCCCGGTGAGCTCGAAGCGGACCGAGACCTCGCGGTCGCCCACCGGGAGGCGGTAACCGCCTTCCAGCAGCTGGTCGATGCGGGGGCGCAGCACGTTGCCCGAGGTGCGGAGGTCGTAGCTCTGCCCCGCCGGGGTGGTGAAGTCGATGCCGGGCACCTCCCAGACGCCGTCCCGTCCGAGGTCGGGAGCGGTTCGGGAGGGATCGGCGGCGAGCTTGGCCCACCTCTGCACGGCGGCGGCCGCCGGGACGTCCCACGGGTGGAAGTGGTCGGTGAACGCCTTCGGCAGCGGCGTGACCTCGCCGGGGTCCGTCTCCCACCTCGGCCCGGTCCCGTAGGAGGTGGGGGCGACCGGGGCCACCGGGGCGGCTGCCGCCTCGGTCGTCAGGTGGGTCGGCACCAGCAGTCGGACGGTGCCCCAGGACTGCTGCGCGGAACCGTCGTCGTACCAGTCCCACCGCTTCCCGTACCAGAGCCGCGCGGCGCCGGCCTCACGGCCGAGCAGGGCCCCCATGCCCGTGAGCGTCCGCCGCAGGCCTCGGGAGGCGGCCGCGAGGATCTCGGGCAGTTCCGAGGTCCGGCCGAGCTCGACCCGGAACCTGACCCGGTGTTCGAACTCCTCCGAGGTGTCCCTGGTGGTGCCCCGGTGGATGTCGAGGACGGTCCGGCTGTCCTTCTGGGCGTCCTCCCGGCCGGCGCGGTACTCGGCGGCCATGCCCACGCCGCCGTACCCGTTGCCGGAGCCCACCCGGCCGCGGGCGACCGCGCCGCCGCCGCCGTACGTCGACACGGACCGCTCGGTGCTCTCGCCGGACAGGCCCTCGCCGCGCAGGGTGAGTCTGACCTCGGGCCGCCGGCGGTGGCTGTGCGCGGGTTCGACCTCGCTGACGGTGACCCGCACCACGAGGTAGTCGGTGCCGCCGCCGAAGCGCGGCAGCGGGAACACCCGCCACCGGTCCTTGCCGCCCACCAGGCCGGTGAACTCGGTCTGCAGGTTCTCGGAGGAGAGGAACGCCTTCAGCTGACGGGACAGCAGGTCGGGACGGAGGTCGTCGCCGCGCAGGATTCCACGGCGGCGCAGCCGGTCGACGACGCCCGGCAGGACCCCGTCGGCCCGGAGCACCTCCGGGTGCGCGGCGGTGGCGAGCAGGCCGGAGTCGAGGTGGGCGCGGGGAGCGGGGTCCTCGTCGACGGGGGCCAGCAGTCCCAGGTCCTCGGCCTTGCGCCGCGCGGCCAGCAGTTCCAGGGCGCCGGTGGTGGACGAGGTACCGACGGCCTCCCTGCGGTCCTTGCCCTGCCAGGACACCGCGGTCGCCTCGACGGTGGCGTCCAGCAGGATGCGCCAGGCCCCGTCGTAGGTCGACCGGCTGATCTCCACGCTGCCGAACTCGGTGCCCCGGCCGGACGTCCACGAGCGGCCGAACTCCGCCTCCGCGAGGACGGTGATCCTGCCGGTCACGCCACCGTTGTGGTCGTCGCCCAGCCGTGCCTGGGGGCCCACCCCGCCCGACACTCCGATGCCGGACTCCCGCGACAGCTCGGCTCCGGCGGAGGACTTCGCCTGGAGGTAGTGCTCCAGCTCCACGCGGTCGGCCGCCTGCGGCAGTCGTCCGGGCCGGGGCACGCTCAGGCTGAGTCGTATCTCCTGTTTGCGGCCCTGCCGGGTGCTCAGGGGCATCGTCCAGCCGTCGGGGCCGGTCAGCTCCGCGAAGTGGGCGTCGAGGGCGCGCGGGCTGGTCAGGTGGAGCAGTTCGGACGGCCAGTGCGCGGGGTTGCGGGCCCAGTCGGGCGGCAGCTGGTTCACCTCGGCGTAGAGCTCCGCGACCAGCCGGGTGAGTTGCGGCATGGCGGCGAAGGCCGGGTACAGACCGGCGGTGCCGGCCCCGTGGAAGTCGAGCCGGGGCGAGCCGTCCGTGGGCCGGGGCCCCTTGGCCACGGTGCTCCCGTGCATCGCGGCCACCTCGTCCGCGGTCACCTGGGCGGCGGGCACGTGCTCGTGGGAGACGGCCACCTCGGCGGTGGTGCTTCCGTCCTCGCCGAGGTACGTGGTGGTGTCGTCGATCCCGGTCTGCCAGATCACCTTGTAGAGGCTCAGATCGACCGGGCCGGCGGTCTCCATGCGGTTGTAGGACTTGTTGCTGCCGGAGAGTTCCTGGGTGGTGCCGCGGCCGTGACTGCCGTGCACGCGGACGCCGCCGGCCTGGAGCCGCATGACCTCGCCCAGGGACACCCGGGCGCCGCCGCCGAGGGACGCCTCGCCCGTCCAGCGGGTGCCGCGGTGGCTGGTGAAGGTCTGTCCGGACGTGGTCCGCGCGTTCAGCGTCATGGTGCCGTCCGCCGCGGCGCTGTCCAGCCGCTCCCGCAGGTGCGCGCGGACGGAGAGCCGCACCTTCTTTCCGCCCAGGGTCACTTCGTGGCTGTAACCGTGCATCAGCTGCGCCAGGTCGGTGACCAGGGCCGGCACCCCGAAGAAGACGTTCAGCTCCCGGTCGACCGACGACCAGTCGGCGCGCCCGGCTCCCGGCCGCGCCGCGAGGTTCCCGAGCTCGGTCCTGAAGTGCTCCCCGACCCGCTCGGCCCCGGGCAGGGAGAGCAGCACGGCGAAGCCCGGGCCCCGGCGGGCTGCCAGGTGCAGCGGCTCGCCGGGCAGGGGCGGCAGCGTCTCGTCCAGTTCCGCCGGCCGGGCGTCGGGCGTGACGGCGGAAGCCTTCGGCAGCACCCCGGCGAGGCGGAGCAGCCTGCGGACGTTCGGCTGCTCCCGCACCGGTACGGGTCGCGGGAGCGGCCGGGCGACCGTGCCCACCGACCGCTCGAACTGCCGGGCGGCCCGCCCGTCGGCGCCCACCGGTACTCCGACCTCACCGGCGACCCGGGCCCGCACGCTCCCGAGCGACGGGTGGCTGGTGGAGGCGAAGTCGACTTCCATCTCCACCGCGACGTCGTAACGGGCGTGGTCCCGCTGCTCGTTGAGCACGTAGTGGTTGACCGCCTGGGTGGTCAACGACATCCCGGTGGACCGGGACGGGTGGTACGACACGCCGAGGAAGGGTGCGACGCCCTTGCCGCTCCCGGAGGACGGGCCGCTCTGCCCTACGGCGAGGCCGGTGCCCTCGGTGTCGGTGAAGTCGTTTCCGAAGCCGTCGGTGAGACCGAACATGTTGAAGCCGACTCCGTAGACGGCCGAGCTCACCACGTCCCGGGAGACCGCGGCGGACAGGCCGGAGCCGAGGTCGTCACGGACCTTGGCTCCCGGGGTGACCCCGACCATCTCCGCGGAGACGATCCGCAGCCGCACGGTGGGGTGACCCGAGAAGGACGGGGCGAGCGGCGCCCGCCTGCGCCCGGCCGCCACTCCGCCCGCGGCCCAGACCCCCTCGCTGATCCCCCTGACCGTGTCCGGGTCCAGGCCACGGGCCTGCAGTGCGGCTCCCAGGGTGGGGCCCACCCGCTCGCGCAGGCCCCGGACACCGGGGAATCCGTGAGTGGCGTGCACCTGTTCGACGGCCGTCTGCACCATCCGGCCGATCTCCTCGACGGCGGCGTGCGCCAGACCGGCGGCCTGCGCCTCGGCCCGCAGCGCCTTGTCGATCGCGGCACGGACCGCACGGAGCGCGGTGGGCCCCCGCCGCACGGTGGCCGCACCCGCGGAGATACGCATGCCGACGTCACCGTTGCTCAGCCACCAATGGCTGCGGTTGCGCGCGCTCTGCTCGTTGACCAGGCCCTGGGTCCGGCGGACGACGTCGGCGACCGTCGTGGCGTCCAGGCCGACCGCCAGCAGGTCCCGCTGCAGCGCGGCGACGACCGGGCCGGGGTCGAGCGCGTTGAGTACCAGCCGGGGCGGGGCGGTCCGGCGGGCGGTCCCGTCGTCTCCCGTCGGGGAGACGGCGAGGCTCCCGGGCGGGGCCGTACGGCTCGCGGTGTACGCGGTGGGGACGGACACGCCCATGGCCACGGGCACGGTCACGTCGGAGGGGTGCTCGAAGCCGTCCACGTACACCCGGAAGCCCAGGTCGGCCTCGAAGCGGGTGGAGCTGTCGACGAACAGTTTGCGCCCGCTGACGACGTTGCGGCCCCAGCCGACGGTGCTCTTCCGGGACACCGAGGCACCGAAGAACGGCAGGCCGGGCACGACCGCGGACGCCGCGGCGGAGGCGAGGCTGAAGGCGCTGAACAGCCGGGAGTCCCACCCGAAGCTGCGGCTCCGCTCCGAGGTTCCGGAGGCCTTCGTCGAGGCGAAGCCGACCTCGTACGCGCGCACCGGCCGCTCCGGCTCCCCCGTCTCCGGTTCGGGTCGCACCTGGCGCAGGGCCGGCCGGATCCACACCAGCCGGCCGTTGCTGACGAGCAGCCGGCCCTTGAGCAGAAGCTCCTTCCACTCCTTGGGCTCGGTGGTCCGCAGCATGCTCCGGAGTGCGGCCCGGATGTCGTCGCGCAGCTCCGGGACCGGCACGGCGCCGGCGATCGCGTTCAACTCGTCGGCGGGATCGTCGACCGGCCGGGGAGCGCGGGTCACGGTCAGCTCGCCGAGGGCTCCCCGGTCGAGGTACCACGGGTGCTGGGCGGCGGCGGTGTCCTCCTCCGGTCGTACGGGATCGGGCAGGAAGGTCCCGTCCGGCGCGGCCCCCGGCTGTACGGGTCCGGGCTCGGCCGACTCGGGCAGGCCGGGCCGGCCGGGCTCGGGCTGCTCGGGGAACGCCTCCGGTGCGGGGACGCCCGGAAGCGGGTCCGGTGCGGAGGTCCCGGCGGCGGCACCGTCCGGGCCGCTCTCCAGGGGCGGACGGTGCTGCCGGGCGTGCGGGGCGGCGCTGCGGGGACCGGTCACGGCCGGGGAGCCCGTCGCGGACGGGTCGGCGACGGGACCCGCCTCCGTGGGGGCCGGTGCCGCAGGAGCATCCGCGTCCGCGGGCCGCGCCGGGCCTCCGGCGGGAGGCGGTACCGGCCCCGGGACCGGGCCGCCACCCGGGGAGTCCCCGTCTCCCGGGCCGTCCGGGCCTTCCGGGTCGTCGTCCGGGTCCGTTCCGTCGGCCACGTCCAGGTCGAGGAAGCGCTGCCGTTCGGCGAGCGGCACGTAGAGGGTCATCGCCTCGCCGGTGACGGTGTGCACCACGTCCCGGACGGGCCTGCGCATGAAGTCGAGGAGCCGCGCGGGGCCGGTCCCGTGGTCCACCGGGAGGACGTTCTCCGCGTGCCATTCCAGATGCCACTGGATCTCGCCTGCGTGCAGCCGGGCGAACTCCAGGCCGCTCGCCTTCTCGCCGGTCTCCGCCATGAGGCGGTCCCCGGACGTCTCGGCTCCCCGCCGGGTCTGGGTCTGGCCGACCAGGCCGAGGCCCTCGAACAGGTTGTGCGAGCCGGCCGACGAGGCCCCGGGCGGTGCTCCGTCCAGCTGCTGCGTGATGCGGGCGGACGCGGTCGCACGCCAGGCGGGCGCGGAGTCCTGGTCGCCCCACGCCTTGGTCGCCGCGCGGTTGATCCTCCTGCGGCCCCTGTTGGTGAGGACCACGTCGGAGTGCTGGAACCCGGTCACGTGCGCGGTCACCCGGAGCGTGCCGGTGACGTCGAACGTGGCGCCGGGGATCGTCAGCTGGTGTTCGACGCCGCCCTGGAGTGCCTGCCAGATCCACTGGCTCAGATAGGCGTCGCTGAAGACCGTCTCGATGCGGCTCCGCAGCGCGAAGAGCCCGCCCTGCCAGGAGTTGGCCGCCGGGGAGACACCGTCCAGCGGGTGCCGTCCCACGAACAGTGACTCGGCCGCCTCGCGCAGGCCGCGCAGGTCGCCGAGACTGCCGAGCACCGCTTCCCGCAGGAGACCGGGTGTGAAGCGCACACCGAACGGCCTCGTCGCGGGGGCGTGGTGCGTCGCGGAGGACCGCTCGACCGGGGAGGTGGGAGCCGCCTCGGCGATCTCCCGGGGATAGGCCAGCCGGAGCCCGGGCAGGGCCTTGGGGCCGATGGACAGCCGGCGCGAGCGGCCCATGACCGGCCCGGCCGCCGGGGCGATCGGTCCGAGCAGCGACCCGGCACCGGGAAGACCGCTCGTCACCGCCGACGAGAGCCTCACCGTGACGTCGACGTTCAGGGTGTGGTCGCTCTGGAGCAGGACCTCCCTGTTCCGCAGGGTGACCAGCTCCCAGTTCTCGTCCCGGCGGGACTGCCGGTTCCGGTCGGCGAGGGTCCCCGCGAGGGTCCCGGTGGTGATGGCGTCGCGGTTGAGGTTGAACGGCGAGGTGGTCGCGGCCGTGTGGGTGCCGGTGACCTGCCCGGATGCCGTGGAAACCGACTGCAGCGCACGGTGTGCCGTCTCGATCAGGACGTTGGCCCGGTCCGCGAGGTACCGGGCCGCCGTCGGGCTCGCCGGGCTCGGCTCGCCCAGGCTGGCCCGGAAGGTGATCTCCATCATCGCGGTGGTGACCGGGGACCGGTACGGCACCGCGATCGTCACGCCGGTCAGCATGGCCCGCAGCAGGGCCGCGGCACCGGTCGGCGAGGACACCAGCCGCAGAGGACCGGCCGCGGCCTCCGCGTACGAGCGGCCCAGCTCCCGTTCCAGTACCGGCATGACCTCGTCGCGCACGAACCGGCCCAGGTCGGGGACCTGGCGTGCGAAGGCAAGGTCCAGACCGTCGTTGCGCAGGACGCTCGACGGGGGGTAGATCCGTTCGAGCGCGGAGTCCGGCCGCGTGGGCGCGGCGGGGGCCTGCGGATGATCGGCCGGCAGCAGACCGAGACGGACGGCTTCGTCGGCCGCCGTGAGCAGGATCCCCGGCACGGTCACCTGCCGGGACACGCTGCGCCGGCCGTGCCGGCCCGTGTGCAGGGCGTTCTCCACCCGTCGCGGCAGCGGCGTGTCCGCCCACCGGGCGACCTCGAAGTCCAGACGGACGGCGGTCCGGGCCACGACGTGGTCGATCAGTGTGATGGCGATGGAGTCAGCCCGGCCACTGCGCTCGGAGGAGCCGGTGGCGGGAGCGTCCCAGCCGAAGCGGACGCCGGGGGCGACGCGCACCGAATCGCGGCTCCCGGCCGCGATCATCCCCTCGATCCCGCCTCCGGCGGCCAGCTGACGGTTGCTCGCCGTGGTGCTCCGGCCCACCCGGGCCGTTTCGCCGGAGACGCCGAACACGAACGAGTTGCCGCTGGCGCCGAGGGAGGTCGCCTCCTCGATCGTGGCCCGCAGGCTCACCGACGCCCGCTGGATGCCGCCCCACCAGGTGAGCCCCAGTGAGTTCGCCGACTCCCAGAGGGTGTGGTGGGCCCCTGCGAAGTCCCGGAGCCGCGCGGGAAGACCGTGGAGCAGGGCGCGCAGCGCCGCGTGGTCGGTCGGGTCCAGCCTGCTCACGCCGAGTTCGGCCAGCGCCTCTTCCACGGCCGCCAGCGTCTTGCCGACACCGATCATGTGCAGGGACTCGTGGGGCGCCCAGGAGTCCGGCTCAGGCCGCCAGGTCAAGCCGCCGGCGACCGCCTCCCGGGCCGCCCTGCGCACACCGCCGGTGGGCTCGTGGACGGTCTCGACGTTGGGAACCCACTCCACGCGGTCGTCCCCGAGCTGTTCCTGGAGGAGGTCCTCCGGGGCGATCAGGCGGGTCGTCACCGTCACCGGCTCGCTCTCCAGCACCCGCTGACGCGGGGGGCCTGCTGCGGGGGCCGAGACGGGCAGCCTGCCCTCGGTGTCCTCGTCCAGCGGGTAGCTACCGGGCATCGCGAGTACGTCGGTGTCCGGCCCGGCGGCGGTGGTGTCCCGCGCACCGGCGGGCGCCGGGCCCGGGCGCAGGTCCTGCCGCACGCTCACCCGGAAGGCGACGGGTCCGACGAACTCGGCCATCCACTCCTGGACGACGCCGGTGGTGCGGCGTGCCACGACTCCGCTGTGCTCCACGGAGCTGCGCGTCATGTTCCAGCCGCCGGTGGCGTTGCCCCACAGCCCGGAGAGGTTGCCCAGGGGCCGCCTGGTCCCGGCGGAGAAGTCGCCGCCCAGGCCCAGCACCGTCGACCGGTCCGTCGCCATGGACAGGTCGTTGAAGGCCTGTTGGAAGGACTCCATCTCCCCCTGCAGGCTCCGCTGGTAGCGGAAGCCTGCGGGGTCGAACGTCGCGTGGACGGTCACCAGGACCTGCTCGGGCCCGAAGGGGGTGCTCTTGGTCAGCACCACGGTGTGCCCGCCACTGATCATGGCGTGGAGCAACTGGGGGATGCCTTCCGGGCCCAGGGCGCCGACCAGCTTGGTGTGGTTTCCGAACTGCTCCAGATCGTCCCGGGTGGTCGGCCACAGCACCTGGGTCTCGCCCGCCTGCGCGAGGTCCGCGGCCACCGGCAGGTGGGCGGGTGGCAGATAGCCGTCGAAGTGGGAGCGCACCAGGTCCAGCGCGTCGACGAGCACGTCGTTCACGCCCCTGGCGTCCAGATCGCCGACCCAGAAGGTCAGCGGCAGCCAGTCGGTGAAGACCTCGGGGATGACCAGCCGGCGTGCGGACGTCCGGCCCAGCCGTTCGGTGTCGTGGCCGTGGCCGTCGTCGTGCGCGCCCTGTGCGTCGTGCGGCTGCGCCAGGCCCAGCGACGGCAGGTCCGCGGTGAGCACCCGCAGCTGGACCGTGACGGGTGCCGTCGACCGCTTGCCGCGGGCCGACTCGGCCGTCACCTGGCCGGTCAGCCGGACCAGGGAGGTCTCCTCGTGGGTGAGGTTGACCTTCTGGCCCAGTGAGGCGCCCGTGCTCTGGCCCGGCCGGGTGTAGCCCACCGAACGGTTCCCGGAGAGGGCCAGGCCCGCCCTGACCTGGGCCACCTCCCCCAGGTTCAGCGCGCCGCTGCCGGAGTAGCCGAGATCCAGCCGGTCCCGGCCGGTGACCGCCGTGCCGGCGAAGGCGATGTACGCGTCCTCCACCTCCAGGTGGGAGAAGCGGTCGCTCGCCACGACCACCTCGGGATCGGCGAACACCGCGCGGAGCGTGACGCTGTCGCGCGTGCGGCCGTCGAAGACGACCGGCGACTGGAAGGCGCCGCTGGCCGCGTCGTGCAGGCCGGTGAGGAGGCTCTGGACGGCGGCGAACGCGCTCAGTTCGGCGGAGGACTCCGACCCGGGTGCCGTCAGGGCGGGGTCCACGACGTCGAAGACGGCCCGGCGCACCGCGTCCGCGCCGGACACCACTTCGATCCGGGACAGACGGGGGATGGCCACCGCCCTGGCCACCAGGTCCGGCGGGACCGGGACGTCGACCGGGCGCCACGGCCGGTCTCCACCGTCCGCGGTGCCACTGCTGGTGTCGTCGGCGCCGGTGCCCGCGGACTCTCCGGCGGTCGGCTCGGGGGCTTCGCCGCCGGACTCGGAGCCCTCGTCGAGGGCGATGACGTCCCCCGGCAGATCGGCGAAGAGCGCGGCCGTGGAGGCCTCCTGTCCGCCCGTCCGGCCGGCCCACGCCTGGGAGGTCGTACGGGACGTACCGTCCTCGGGGCGCGGCAGCGACCTCGTCACCTCGCGGCTGTACCGGATGAGCAGGGCGTGCTCGACCACGTCGTGCCGTCGCTGGGTCTTCGCCCCCCGGCGCCGGACGGTGACCGCGAGGCCGACGTCGGTGAGGAAGTCCACCCCCCGGTAGGACGTGCCCTTGCTGCCGCGGGAACTGAGAGCCGTCGTCCCGGCCGTGGTGGTGCTGGTCGCGGCGTGCGCCGACCACACCCCGCGCATGGCGCCACCCAGGGAGCTGAGCAGTCCTCCGACGACGGAGAGGCCCTGGGAGATGGTGGACTCCTGGTCCAGTGCCCTCGTGGTGGAGCGCGCCGACACCGTTGTCGAACGACGGTCCGTGACGAGCTGCGGCCGGACCTCCCGGGCCACCCCGGGCCGCCTCTGGAGGTGCCCGAAGTCCCTTTCTTCGAGCAGCAGTTCACCACGCGGATCGGTCGCCTGGATCCAGTCGCCGAGGCGGATGCCGATCGACAGCTCGAAGGCGTCCCCGCCCCGGCCGACCTGGATGACGAGTGCGTCTCCGGCCGCCTGACGGAGGCTGTGCGGCAGTCGCACGGGCGACAGCTGTTCGTCGAGCGCCCGCAGGGCCTGCGCCCGCAGACGCTCCGGGAGCGCGTCGGCCACCTGGATGCGCAGCAACCGGAGAACGTCCGGGTTCACCAGTTCCATGCTCTCGGCGCCGATGGCCGGCCGGAAGCCGGCGGTCGTCGCATAGGCGGGCGGGGCGAAGACGAGCTCCTGGTCGGCCAGGTCCTGACGCTGGTCCTTGTTCAGCGTCTCGCCGGATGCGGGTGCGGGCGCGGGCGGTGAGGTGACCGGACCCACGCCGCCGGGCCCATGGCCACCGGGCCCGGTGTCGTCGGGTCCGTCGTCGTCGGGTCCGTCGTCGTCGGGTCCGTCGTCGTCGGGCCGGTCGTCGTCGGGTCCGCTGTCGTCGGGTCCGCTGTCGTCGGGTCCGTCGTCGTCGGGTCCGGTGTCGCCGTTCTGGTCCTCGCCGGACGGGGTGTCGCCGGACTGGTCCTCGCCGGGCGGGGTGTCGCCCGACGGGATGTCACCGGACGGGGTGTCGCCGGGCGGGGTGTCGCCCGACGGGATGTCACCGGACGGGGTGTCGCCGGGCCGGGCGGGGCCTTGGCCCTCCGTCTCCGTCGGCGTCGGCGTCGCGCCGTCGTGCGGCCCGGCCGGAAGGAGTTCCAGGTCCTCGGTGTCCGTACTCACCACGGGCGCGGCGGGACGCCCCACGGCGGGGGTCCACCTGCCGTGGTCGAGCAGCACCGCGGAAGTGGGCCGCCCGTTGCCATCCGCCGCACCAGCGTCTTGAGGCCGCCGGGTGGCCCGAGGAGTCCGCGTGGTCTTCTGAGACGTCTGAGGGGTGGACCCCTGAGACGTCTGAGGCGTCACTGTCACCGGACGCGGCGCCTCTGCCGTCCCCGCACCCGCCCCGGCCGGCACCAGGTCCGGTCGGCGCAGGACCCTGGTCGCCACGGCGACCGCGGCCCGTCCCACGGCAGGGTTCCACGCGCCGCCCGCGTGCAGCGCCAGTCGCGCCCGGTCCAGCGGGGGCAGGGCGGACGCCGCGAGTACACGGCTCAGGGTCGCCTGGGCCTGCAGGCGGGCGGAGAGCACGACACCGGCGGCCTTCAGCTCCCAGAGGGTGAACGCCTTGTCCCCGGGGAACGCGTCCAGCTCCTCGGTGACGTCCTCCGCCGTGACCTGCTGGGCGAGCCAGGTCCGTACGGCCTGGTCCGACGACAGGCCCTCGCGCTTCAGGAAGCCCGGAACGGTCCGCTCCACGGCTTCGGACAGTTCCTGCGCGGAGCCCACGGTCAGGACCCCCGTGGGCGGCTCGTCCACTCCCTCCAGGAACTCCTGCAGGCCGCCGTACATCGCGTCCTCGGCCCGGACCGCCGCCACCGGGTTGGCCCGGCCGTCCAGCGGTCCGGCGGGCTCCGCCCCGTACAGCCGCGTCAGCAGCGGAGCCAGCGCGGGCACGTTCTCCCGCACCCACTCGGGCCCGTTGTTGCGCGGCCCGTCGGTCCGGGGGTCGTGGCCGTGGTTGGTCCCCAGGTGGGCGTTGGTGAGCTGGGCGAAGAACTCCCGCTCGTCGACGGAGGAGTAGTTCTGGTGGACGTCCGTGCGTCCCTCGGGGTCGGTGCGCCAGGCGTAGCGGGCGCCGTCCGGCCACCGCGCCGCCATCAGTTCGACGGGGACGCCGCTTTCCCACTCCTCCGCGTCCTCGGCGAGGAGTTCCTCGTAGGTCCGGGTGATGAGCCGGCGGTCGTCCGCCCCGAGGTTGTGGTGCAGGAGGTGCGCCACCTCGTGGGTGAACGACGAGTAGCCGTCGGCGTAGTGCTCCTCGGGTCCGACGGAGGTCCGCTCGCCGAGGAGGTTCTCCTCGCCGACCCCGGCGGTCATGCCTTCGTGGGCGCCCCGGACTTGGTTCCAGTCCACGGAGTGCCGATGCTCGCCGGCTCCGTCCAGGAAGTGCCGGAACGCCGAGGTCTCGGTCAGCCGGGCGTCCTTGGGCAGCACCAGCACCCGGGCGCCGCCGGTCAGCAGCCGTGCGGTGAGGCCCGCGTCCCGGAGCATGCGGGCCAGCTGCCGCTCGGCCTCCTGACGTGCCGACGCGGGGCGGGAGACGTCTTCCGGGACGTCGACCATCAGCCGTGCGGCCGTCCGTGCGAACTCCTCCGGTCGCAGGCTCGCCTGAAGATCCAGGACCAGGGACTGCTGCGCGGCCAGCCAGCGCCGCTGCCCGTACGGCAGGGGCATCAGCAGCTCGGCCCGCGCGTGCTCCGTCATCCCGGGCAGGGTGGTCAGCAGCGTCTCGGCGTCCTCGGGCCGGACCGCCACGGGTACGGCCGGTGCCGCCTCCGTCGTTGACGTGGTGCCGGTCTCCTGCTGCTGACCGTTCCGCTGCCCCGGGCCGGGTGCGGCGGACCTGGCGGCGGAGGTGGAGGCCGGCGTCTGGACAGGGTTCTCCGCGTACAACGCATCGAGCAGGGCGCGGAACTCCGCGTCCGTCTCCCGGGGGCGGCCGTCCGACAGTCGTACGAGGTCCTGGACCAGGTCCCTGTTGAACGGCCTGGGACGTCCGACGCGCCGGGAGGCCTCCAGGTTGAGGCGCGCGAGACGGGCCAGGTGGCGCAGCCTCTTCGGCTCCCTCGCCCCCATGCCGTGAAGATCCAGGTCGGCGCGGAGCACCTGGACCATGGATCGCCGGTCGTCGGCGGTGACCGGTTGCTGGGCGGGCAGCAGGCCACTGGCGTGGACGAGCCGGTCCAGATCCGCACCGCGCGGTTCGGGAAGAGCGACCTTCCAGGTGCGGTGCTCACCGGTCTGCGCGTCGTCGGCGACCGCGAGCCACGGCTCCTCCCCGACGAGGACCACCCGGTTGTCGGCGCCGAAGACGGTCTGCTCCAACTCGTTCGACAGGTCCTGGACGAAGGTCGCCGTCTCTGCCGGGCCCTTCCGAGGAGCGGCGGTCCAGCAGACGAGGTTGACGAGAGGACGTTCGGCGGTGGACTGCATGCGGGAGCCGGTGAACGACCTGCGCCGTCGCAGGAGACGGCCCGTCTGCTCCCCGGAGAAGCGGGCGAATCGGCCGTCCGTGGTGAGCAGGTGAACATGGCCGGACCGTCCGTGTGCGAGCAGGACGTAGGGGCGCTGGTCCTGCCCCGACCACGGCACGGTGTCGAGCCCGTTGGGCCGGTAGCCACCCGGTGTGGACGTCAGGTGCTGGAACACCTGGGTACGCAGCGCCGGCGGCATCGTGTTCTCGGCCAAGTCGGCGTACTGCTGTTGCAGCATGGACCAGTACCCGGCGAAGCCGCCTTCCTCGTCCGCGAGCGCCCGCAGCACCAGTTGGTCCGGCTCGAACTCCTCCCCGTCCACGGAGGTGATCGTCCCGGGCACCGGCACCGGCTCCTCGACACCCCTGGTCAGAGTCAGCCACTGCCCGGTCACCAGGCCCGGTTCGACCGGCACTCCGATGCGTACCGGTCCGTCCGACCCGTCCTGGTAGAGCATCGCGCGTCCGGTGTGGCCCCAGACGCTGCGGCCCAGGGCATCGCGCACCGCGCGCAGCAGACTCAGGTTCCCGGAAAGCGCCTCGGGTACCAGCATGAGGACCGGTACGTCCGGTTCCTGGTGCACCAGATCCACGTCGGAGGCCAGCAGCTCGGCGAACTGACCGAACGTCAGCTCTTGTACGCCCTCCGACTCCCGTGCGACCACCCTGATCCGGTCCGAGGTGCCGGGCACCAGGTCCGCATGCACCAGGTACGGCGACTGCCGGAGTGCAGGCAGTCCGAGCGGGTCGCCGACCGGGCTGAATTCCTCCGGGACGTCGGTCCGCGTCAGCATCCGGTAGGCCGTCGGCGTCTCCGCCACCCACGGAGTCTGCCACTGGTCCGTGAAGTCGCGTCCCACCGGTTCCGCGCCGAACGTGATGGCGGACGACCGCACCTGGCCGACCGACAACACACCAGCGGCTCGCGGCTGTTCCCCCGGTCCGGACGGGGCCCCGCGCAGTGGAGTGCCCGTACCGGCCGCCGCGGAAGGGTCGTAGGAGGGGTTGGGGACGAAGTACACCGCCTCGGCGTAGACACCGGTCTCCGGGTCCATCCGTACGCCTTCGGCCACCTCGACGCCCACGATGAACTCGGGCCGGATCCCGCCCGGGAAGGCGACTTCCTCCTCCAGTGCGGCGAGCTCCGACACCGGCAACGTCGCCCGCACGTCCACGCCACCGGGTGCGTCGATCACGTACCGCAGGTCGGTGCCCCATTCGGGGTGTTGCGCGGTCTCCGCACGGGTCGTACTGACCCAGACGGAGGGCGTGTTGGCGTCCTTGTACTCGGCGAGCGTCGGGACGTCCGTTCCTCTCGGGGTGAGCCCGTCGCGGAAGACGTCCTCGTACGTGCTCCACCCGCGGTCGCGCTCCCACCGGAACAGCAGGCTGCGGTCCGTCCGGTACCTGATCGGCTCCGCACCGCCCGAACGCAGGCGGGCGGGAGCCACCGGGACGACCGGTGCGGCGGCCCAGTCGGTGACCGGACGGCGGCTGTGTGTCCGTCGTCCGGGCCACGGCATGGCCGCCAGGTGGCCGCTTTCCCCGTCGACTTCGACGTTGTGCCGTGCGAACCACTCCAGGATCTCGGTGACATCGGCTTCCGGTGCCCCCTCCCCCTCGTCCGGTTCCGTGGAGACGATCTCCGGGCGTTCCAGCCGTACCACGGCGGAGCGGCGTCGCTCCTGCTCGCTGCCGGGCAGCACCGTGCGCGGGGGGAGTTCCCGCCCGGCCGACACCACCCGTACGACCGGGCCGCCGTCCCGTCCGCCGGCTCCGGACCGCCGGAGGGCGGCCGGGATCGCCTCGGCCAGTAGGTCCGCCACCGCCTGGGCGCGCTGGAGGCCCGTCGCCTCCGCGTTGCGTCCGTTGCCGTGGCCGGTGACCACGACCGAGGGGAGCGTTCCGTCGCCGTGCTCGTGCCAGGCCCGCAGTTCCCTCACCAGGCGCTGCGCGTGAGCCAGGAGAAGCTGCCGCTGTGCCCCGCCGAGCGTCTTGGACTTCTCGTCGAACGCCACCCCGGTGTCGGGGGCCGCGTTGTGCGCGAGGAAGGCCCGCAGGCTGTAGGGGTCGGTGTAGGGCCGGCGCGGCGCGTTCGCGTGCGGGGCGCCCCGCAGACCGCCGGCGCCGTCCCCGGCCGTCATCGCCGGCGGCACCTCGACGGCCTCCGCGCCGGAGTCCCGCGGTTCCGGCTCCCGCTGCCCGGTGAGTTCCATGGCGTCGTGGAACGCCTCGTGGACGGCGTTGTCCGCGGCGGTCGCCGTCACCGGGTTGGCCGGGGCGTCGTGCGTCGCGCCGGGGTCCTCGCCGTAGAGCCGTCGCAGCAGCGGGAGCAGCTCCCGGTCCCGGGCGTTGCGGTGCGCGTAGTCGGCACCGTTCTCCCGGGGGCGGCCGGTGGCCTCGTCCGTACCGTGGTTGGTTCCCAGGTACGCGTTGGTCAACTGGGCGAAGTACTCGTCGGGGCTGGTGGAGGCGTAGTTGTCCACCTCGCGGCCGGCCAGGTCCCGTCGTACGCCGTCGGGCCACGGTTCGGAGCTGCCCAGGGCGCGCTTGGTCCGCCACACCCGGTCGATGAGCGCGCGGTCCGGTTCCGGCAGGGCGTCGTGGACGAGGTGGGCCAGCTCGTGGGTGACGCTGGAGTAGCCGTCGGCCATGTGCGGCGCGGCGCCGGGCACCGTGGTGGCCTCGCCGAGGAGGTTCTCCTCCGGGATCGCCGCGGTGAGTTCCCCGTTGGTGGCTCCGCGCAGGTGGGCGTAGCGGCGGCCGAACTCGTCGAAGCCGCTGCGGGAGCCCTGGAAGCCGCCGAGGGCGGTCAGCGGGGTGTCCTGGGGCAGCACCATGACCGCCGCGCCGCCCGTGAGCAGCGTCGCGGCCACGTCCTCGTCCAGCATCGCCCTGGTCACCTGGGCGTACGCCTCGCGCCTGGCGGAGGCGGGGCGGGCGACGCCGTCCGGGACCACCACCAGCAGACGCGCCGCGACGCGGGCGAAGGCCGGCCGGTCGAGGGTGCCTGCCGCGACGGCGGAGGTGAGCCCGTCGACGAAGCGGGCGTCGCGGGCCAGCCACCGCCGGTGTCCGGACGGCATGTACTCCAGGTTCTCCAGCAGCTCGGCCGGCGGAATCCTCAGGAGCGCGTCCACGAAGGCGCCCGGGTCCGCCGGTGCGGCGGGCACCGGCGGCTCCACCAGCCGGGAGCCGGGAAGGTCCGGCCCCAGGGTGGTGCCCCGCGTGGGCCCACTGCCCGGCACCGGGGGGTCCGCCCGCAGGGCCCCCATCAGGGCCTCCAGGGTGGCCGGTCGTTCAGTGACGATCTTGTCGAACAGGTGGAGGATCGCCTCGTGCGGCACCGCCCGTCGGGCGTCCCAGCCGTAGGCCGCACGCACCATGCTCTCCACGAAGTTCTTGCTGAACGCCGGGGGAGCCGCCTCCAGCCGGACGACGTCCTCGTACAGGCGGGCCAGGACGGCGACGCTCCGGATCGTCGGCTGAGCGGCCGACCCCGGGGCCTGCAGGTCCCGCATCAACCGCATCACGCGCAGCATGAGCATGCGGTCGTCGGAGGTCGCCGGACGACCGGGGGGCAGCAGCCCCGTGTCCACGGCGAATGCGTCGAGCTGGGACGCCCGGGCGCCGGTGACGGCGACCTGCCAGCTGCCCCGCGCTCCGTCCGGACCGGCGACGAGACCGACCGAGGCGGACGGGTCCGCACCGCTCAGAAGCACCTTGCTGGTGGCGCCGAAGACCATGCGTGACGACGCGTTGGCGACGCCCTGGATGAAAGTGGCGCCTTCCTGTCGGGTGGCGGGAGCGGCCGCCCAGCAATTCAGGGCGACCACCGGGCCGTCGGGGAACAGCTCTCCGAACGACCGGCGCCTCCGCAGCAGCGCGCCCACCTCTGCCCCGGAGAAGTTGACCTCGCGACCGTCGGCGACCTGCAGGACGGCCATTCCGGGGTTGCCGTGGGAGACCAGCAGGTACGGGTCGAGCCCCGACCAGACGACAGGCTCGCCGACCTGGACGGCCCAGCTGTCCGTGGTGAGCCTGACGGCGTGCATGGACTCCGTGGCAGACGCCACGGCACCGAGCTTCCCCTCGCGGCCGGTGGCGAACCCCTGCTGCCGCGCCGACCAGTGCCCGGCCAACCGGCCGTCGGTGTCCGCGAACGGCCGCAGCAGTACCTCGGCATCGTCGAACACCTCGCCGTCCACGGAGACGGTCCGCCCCGGTGGCACCGGTGCCGCCCGTCCGGAGTCGCGCGGCAGAGTGATCCACTGTCCGGTGATCCGGACGGCGTCGCGGAGCACACCGAGGCCCAACTGTCCCCGGGGCGCTTCGGGGAACAGCACCGCACGTCCGGTGTGCCCCCACACCTGACGGCCTGCCGCGTCACGCACCGCGCGCAGCAGCCCCAGGTCCCGGAACGACGCACCCGGAACCAGCACCAGCACCGGCACGTCCGCGCCCAGCCCCCACAGCTGCGGATCCGAGGCCACCACCCCGGCGAACTCGTCGAACGTCAGTCGGCGTGCCTCACCCGAAGCGCCGTCGAGGACCTGGATCAGGTCCTGGGCCCCCAGGGCGAGCTCCGCGTGCACCACGTAAGGACGTCGCCCGGTCCGCCACGGCACCGTACCGGGGTCGCCGACCGGGGTGAGGGTGTCCGGTCCGGCGGTCTCCTCCAGCATCCGGTACGTCTGCGGCGTCACGGTCAGTGCCGGAGCCTCCCAGCGGCCGGTGAAGTCCCGTCCCACCACGTCCGGCCAGGACCGGATCGGGGAGGAGCGCACCTGGTCGACGGTGAGCGCGGCGGCGCCCGTCGCGGTCGCACCCGGCACGGTCTGCCCCGGCCCGGGCGGCGCACCGCGCACGCCCGAGCCCCGCCGGCCTCCGGCGCTGCCTTTCCGCTGCTGCTTCGTACGCGCACCGGCGCCGGCCGTCTGGCCCGAACCGGAGGCGGTGCTCTCGGCCACCCGGCGGGCGTCGGCCTGCGCGACGAGGTCCTGGGAGGCGAGGAGCGCCGGGGTGTCCTCGGCCGCTTCCAGGGGGAGGGGTCCGGAGACGTACGTGCTGCCGTTGCCGTCCCACCGGTAGGCGTTGCCCTGCCGCGACGAACTCAGCCCGTAGGCCAGGAGATCCACCCGGCCGTCCGCGCCGAGCACGTAGGCGAACGACACACCGCCGCTGCCGCCGTCCAGATGCGCGTGGAGCGCCTGGTTCGCACCGAACACCCGCTCGCGGGGGCGGCTGCCGCCCCCGGCCAGCGCGGCCAGCACCCGGCGCCG
>NZ_JBSFFN010000051.1:0-40970 GCF_053596135.1 Streptomyces sp. NPDC001770
GCCCGCTGTGGAAGCGGGCGCGCGCCGGGTGCCGTACGGGGTGGGTCAGGGGTGCAGGGTGCGGTGCCGGTCCAGCTGGGCGTCCTGTTTGTCGAGGCGGGTGTCGTACGTTGCCAGCGGCGCCGCCTTCGCGGGGTCGGCGGCGACGGCGGCCGGGGTGACACCGGCCCAGCGCAGGATGGTCGCGGTGGCCGCCGCGCTCTCGTCGGCCACCAGGCCCGCCACGTTGGAGCCGTGGTTGCCGCCGGGCTGGGTGTAGACGTAGCTGTCGCGGGAGCCCTTGCCGGGGGCGAACCGCTCGGCGCCCCACGGGTCGTTCTGCCCGTAGACGTACATCATCCGGGTGGCGTGGTGGGTGACCCAGGAGTCCACGTCCCGCATGACGCCCTTCTGGAAGGTCATCGGGATGGAGCGGGGCACGAAGTTGCGCGGCGGCTGATAGCCGTACCGGCTCAGCCTGCCGAGCCAGGGCTGCGTGATGTCGGGCGAACCGAGCTGGGTACCGGCCTGGTAGTAGTACGGCGTGTACGTCTCGAGGCCCTGGTCGGCGTAGGCCGAGAAGCCCGAGATGGCGTCCACCGAGTCCCAGATCTCCTGGTCGGTGGCGGTCTTGGCGTCGGCCGGGAGGGAGGCGCAGTCGGCGACCTTGCTGTACTGCCAGAACGCCCAGACGTAGTCCATGACGACGGCCTCGTACGCCTTGTCGAGGGTGCCCACGGTGGTGAAGGTGTAGCCGTTCTCCGCCGCGTACGCCGCGTACTTCTCCTCCAGGGGCGCACGCCGGATCAGGGCCTCACGCTGGACTGCGCTCAGCTTGTCGCGGCACTCCTTCGTACCGACCGTCCTGAAGAAGCGGTCGTACGCGGAGTCCTCGTCGTTCACCACGTCGTCGGGGGCGACGTAGGCGACGACGCCGTCCATGTCCTTCGGGTAGTAGCGCTCGTAGTAGGTCGCGGTCATGCCGCCCTTGGAGCCGCCGGTGGCCAGCCAGTTCTGGCTGTAGATCTTCTTCAGCGCGGTGAACACCCGGTGCTGGTCGCTGGCCGCCTGCCAGATGTCGAGCTTGGACCAGTCGGCGGGCTGGGGGCGCGACGGCGTGAAGAACCGGTACTCCAGCGAGACCTGGTTGCCGTCGACGATCCGGGTGGGCTCGCTGCGGCTCGCCGAGGTGGAGACGTTGTAGCCGCTGGTGTAGAAGACCGTGGGCCGCGAGGTGTCCTTGTGCAGCAGGGTGATCCGCTGCTGGAACGTTCCCTTGGACGGGTGCCGGTGGTCGATCGGCTGCGTGTAGTTCAGCACGAAGTAGCGGTAGCCCGTGACCGGTTTCTCCTCGATCAGGCTCATGCCCGGAACGGCGAGAATGCGGTCCTTGATGTCAACGGTGTCCGCGGTCGCGGTCCCGGTCGCGGTCGCCGTCGCGGGGGTTCCCGCCTGCTCCACGGCCGGCTGCGCGGCGGTGGCCGCTCCGGCCGAGGCGCCCGTCGCACCGACCGTGCCGATCAGTAACGCGAGCGACAGAACACCTCTGAGCGTCTTACGCATACGCACTCCCCTGGGTTCACGACATTGGCCGTGAACCTAGCGGGAGCAACACGCATCACGCCAGACCCAGTTGTCCCGGCGCGGCGCCGCCCGCACCACGCCGGACCCGGTGGCCCGACGCGCCGTCCGCACCACGCCGCGCCGGGGCTCCGCTCATACGGCGGCGGGCTCGTCCTCGCCTATGAAGGTGCGCCACAGCCGGGCGTACCGGCCCTGGAGCGCGAGGAGTTCGTCATGCGAACCGTCCTCCACCACCCGGCCGTGCTCCATCACCACGACCCGGTCCGCGCGCGCCGCGGTGGTCAGCCGGTGGGCGACCACCAGCGTGGTGCGGCGGCCGGTGAGCCGGTCGGTGGCCTGGTTGACCAGGGCCTCACTGGCCAGGTCCAGGGAGGCGGTGGCCTCGTCGAGCAGCAGCACGTCGGGGTCGACCAGCTCGGCGCGGGCCAGCGCGATGAGCTGGCGCTGCCCGGCGGAGAGGTTGCGGCCCCGCTCGGCGACCTCGTGCAGATAACCGCCGTCCAGCGTCGCGATCATGTCGTGCGCGCCGACGGACCGGGCCGCCGCCTCCACGCGGGCGTCGGAGGCGTCCGGAATGCCGTAGGCGATGGCGTCGCGGACCGTACCGGGGAAGAGGTACGACTCCTGCGGGACGACTCCGAGGTGGTGGCGGTACTCCGTCATGTCGAGCCGGCGCAGATCGGTGCCGTCCGCGGTGACCCGGCCGGACGTCGGGTCGTAGAACCGGGCGACCAGCTTGACCAGCGTGGACTTGCCCGCGCCCGTCTCGCCGACGAACGCCACGGTCTGCCCGGCCGGGATGCGCAGGTCGATGCCGGTGAGGGCCTCCTCCTCGTCGCCGTACGCGAAGGAGACGTTCTCGAACGCGATGTCGCCGCGCAGCCCGGTCAGCTCCACCGGCGCGTCGGGGTCGGCGGTGGAGGTCGGCTCGCGCAGCAGCTCCTGGATGCGGCCGAGGGAGACGGTGGCCTGCTGGTAGCCGTCGAAGACCTGGGAGAGCTGCTGCACGGGGGCGAAGAACAGGTCGATGTAGAGGAGGTACGCGACGAGCGCGCCGACCATCAGCGTCCCGTCGTCGACCCGGCCCGCTCCGACGATCAGCACGGCGGCCGAGGCGACGGAGGAGAGCAGCTGGACGAACGGGAAGTAGACCGAGATCAGCCACTGACCGCGCACCCGCGCCTGCCGGTAGTGGGTGGAGCGCTCCGCGAACCGCGCCGCGCCGTCCCGCTCCCGGTTGAACGCCTGCACGATCCGCAGCCCGGAGACGGACTCCTGGAGGTCGGCGTTGACGGCGCCGATCCGCTCACGGGCGAGCTGGTACGCAGCGACGCTCTTGCGGCGGAACACGGCGGTCCCGGCGATCAGGAACGGCAGCGTGGCGAAGACGACGAGGGCGAGCTGGACGTCCAGGACGAGCAGGACCGCCATGATCCCGAAGAAGGTGACGGCGGAGACGAACGCGGTGACCAGACCGGTCTGCAGGAACGACGACAAGGCGTCGACGTCGGTCGTCATCCGGGTCATGATCCGGCCGGTCAGCTCGCGCTCGTAGTAGTCGAGGCCGAGCCGCTGGAGCTGCGAGAAGATCTTGAGCCGCAGCGAGTACAGCACCCGCTCGCCGGTCCGGCCGGTCTTGCGGGTCTCCCCGATCTGCGCCGCCCACTGCACGACGACGGCGGCCAGCGCGAGGAGCGAGGCCGTCCAGATCGCGCCGGTCGACATCTGTGTGACGCCCGAGTCGATGCCGTGCCGGATCAGTACCGGCAGCAGCAGGCCCATCCCGGCGTCCACGGCCACCAGCGCCAGGCTGACCAGCAGCACCGCCCCGAAACCGTGCAGCAGCCTGCGCAGTCCGTACGAGCCCTCCGGGCGGACGGCCCGGTCCTCGTCGATGTCCGGGACGTCCGTCGCGGGAGGCAGCGCCTCCACCTGGGCGAGCAGCTCCGGGGTGGCGGGCATGCCGGCCGTGGCCCGGTCGCGCTCCTGCTCCTTGCGGATCCAGAGCGCCGGGGTGATGCCGCGCTCGGTGTCGAACTCCGCCTCCATCTCCTCCTGGAGCGTCCGGTCGTCCTCCAGCGGCGGAATCCGGGCCGGCCGGTGGCCGGGCGAGGTGCCGCCCAGCTCGTCCGGGTCGGTGAGCAGCCGACGGTAGAGCGCGGAACGCTTCTCCAGCTCCTCGTGGGTGCCGACGTCGGAGAGGCGGCCGTCGTCCAGGACGGCGATGCGGTCGGCGAGGCCGAGGGTGGAGCGCCGGTGGGCGATGAGGAGCGTGGTGCGGCCCGCCATCACCTGCCGCAGGGTCTCGTGGATCTCGTGCTCGACGCGGGCGTCCACGGCCGAGGTGGCATCGTCCAGGACGAGCAGCCGGGGGTCGGTGAGGATCGCGCGGGCCAGGGCGACGCGCTGGCGCTGCCCGCCGGAGAGGGTGAGGCCGTGCTCGCCGACCTTGGTGTCGTACCCCTTCGGCAGGTCGGCGATGAACCGGTCCGCCTGCGCGGCGCGGGCGGCGGCCTCGATCTGCTCCTGGGTGGCGTCGGGGCGTCCGTAGGCGATGTTGGCGCCGACGCTCTCGGAGAAGAGAAAGCTGTCCTCGGGGACGAGCCCGATGGCGGCGCGCAGCGAGCCGAGGGTCAGCTCGCGGACGTCGTGGCCGCCGACGAGGACGGCGCCGTGCGTCACGTCGTAGAAGCGCGGCAGCAGCATGGAGACGGTGGACTTGCCGCTGCCGGACGCGCCGACCAGGGCGACGGTCTCGCCGGGCGCGATGGAGAGGGAGAAGCCCTTGAGGACGGGGCGGTAGTGGGTCTCCTCGGCGTCCTCGTCGCCCGACGTGTCCGCGCCGAGGCCGGGGTCCGCCTCGGGGGCTCCCGGGGGCGTGCCGTAGCCGAAGCCCACGTCGTCGAACTCGACCCCGGCCGGGGCGTCGGCCGGCAGCTCCTTGGTGCCGTCGGCGAACGTCGGCTCGGTGTCGATCAGCTCCAGCACCCGGTCCACACCGGCGCGGGCCTGCTGGCCCACGGTGAGGACCACGGCGAGCATCCGGACCGGCCCGACGAGCTGCGCGAGGTACGAGGAGAACGCGACGAACGTGCCGAGGGTGATCTGGCCCCGGGTCGCCAGCCAGCCGCCGAGCGCCAGCATCGCGACCTGCCCGAGCGCGGGTACCGCCTGGAGCGCGGGGGTGTAGCGGGCGTTCAGCCGGATGGTGCGCATCCGGCCGGCGAACAGCCGGCGGCCCACCTCGCGGAGCTTCCCGGTCTCCTGCTCCTCCTGGCCGAACCCCTTGACGACCCGGACCCCGGAGACGGCCCCGTCGACCACCCCGGCGACTGCGGCGGCCTGGCTCTGGGCGTACCAGGTGGCGGGAAAGAGACGGGCCCGGGAGCGGCGGGCGATGAACCAGATCGCGGGTGCGACGGCGACGGCCACCAGGGTCAGCAGCGGCGAGAGCCACGCCATGATCACCAGGGAGACGAGGAAGAGCAGGACGTTCCCGATGGTCATCGGGAGCATGAAGAGCAGGCTCTGGATGAGCTGGAGGTCGCTGGTGGCCCGGCCGACGACCTGGCCGGTGGAGAGCTCGTCCTGGCGTCTGCCGTCGAGCTTGGTGATCGTCGCGTACATCTCGGTACGGAGATCGTGCTGCACGTCGAGGGCGAGCCGGCCGCCGTAGTAGCGGCGGACGAACGCGGTGACGTAGATGACGACCGCCGCCCCTATCAGCAGGCCGGTCCAGACGGCGAGCGAACGGGTGTGCGTGGTGACGACGTCGTCGATGATCACCTTGGTGATCAGCGGGACCAGCGCCATCACAGCCATCCCGGCGAGGGAGGAGCCGAGCGCCAGGATCACGTCGCGGCGGTAGCGCCAGGCGTAGCCGGTGAGGCGACGGGCCCAGCCCTGGGGGGCCGGGGGCTGTTGCCGGGGGCCGGCGGACCGTCGGGCGGGGGGCCCCGATCGGTCGGGGGTCTGCTCGGGGGGCACCGGTCGTCCGGTGACCGCCCGTTGCCCGGTGGCCCGTTTTCCGGGGCCCGGTTCTCCCGGTCCCTGTTGTTCTGCGCCCGCCACGGATGCCTCCCGATCGCCCTGCTGCCGCCTGCGAACGTGCTGTCGCGTGACGCCACTCCCTCTGATGTTCCGCCACGCACCAACGCGCTGGGCTGCGGATTTCATCCCGCTGCAACAAATGCCGGTCAATGGTCCCGAGGTAAATCACCCGATCGGCTGAAGTCGGGGTTCTCCCCCCTACGCACGTTCGATCCGCGACTACGGTGGGTAATCAAGTCGGCGAGCAGCTCCGCCGGAGGGGCGGAGCCGGAATGCCGGGTCTTCGGGAGTCGGAGGCCACGGCCGAGGGGGACGGGGAGATTCCATGAACGGGGAGAAGCCGAGGACCGAGGCGTACCGCTGCGGTCAGGTGTACGCGGTGATCGAGGTGCTGGAGAGCCTGCACCCGGGCGGCGGCTGGAAGCTGTCCGGGGAGAGCTACCGCGTCGAGACCTCCGTGAAGCCCATGGGCAATCTGCGGATCGCCATGTCGGGGGTGGGCAAGCACTACATCGAGGCGCGCCTCAGGCATCCGGCCGGTGACGTGGACAAGGTCTTCGGCATGCTGAGGGACGCCATGCCGTCGGAGAAGGACTTCCCGGGGAGTCTGGACGGCGAGGGCTCCGCGGAATTCCTCCAGGGCCGGGAGGACCAGATAGCGGTCATCAAGAAGGAGACCGGCCTGCGCCTGCGCTGAGCGCGCACACCGGTCTCCCTTCTCCCGGCCGCCTCCGTCCGGGGCTCCCGGGCGGGGCTCCCGTCCTGGGCTCCCGTCCTGGGCTCCTGTCCTGGGCTCCTGTCCTGGGCTCCTGTCCTGGGCTCCCGTCCGGGCGATCCCCCGGTCAGCGGCCTCCCACCCGGACGCTCCGGTCCTGGCGCCCCCGGGCGGGGGTCTCCGTCCGGGCGCCTCCGGCTACAGATGCGTCGGGGCGAACATCCTGAGCAGTGCCGGGAGCACGACCACGGACGGGCCGGGCTCGGCGAGCGCCTTCGCCAGGTCGGCGGCGAGGGCGTCCGGTGAGGTGCGGACGGCCGGGACGCCGAAGGACTCGGCGAGGGCGACGAAGTCCGGGCGGGCCAGCTCGGTGGCGGTGGCCTCGCCGAAGGCACCCGTCATGTACTCGCGCAGGATGCCGTAGCCGCCGTCGTCGACGATCAGCCAGGTGACCGGGAGGTCGTACTGGCGGGCGGTGGCGAGCTCGGCGATGGAGTACATCGAGCCGCCGTCGCCGGAGACCGCGAGCACCGGCCGGGTCGGGTCGGCTGCGGCCGCTCCGAGGGCCGCCGGGAAGGCGTAGCCGAGACCGCCGGCGCCCTGGGCGGAGTGCATGGTGTTGGGGTGGCGGGCGTCGAAGGCGGACCAGGCCCAGTAGGCCAGGATCGTCATGTCCCAGAAGCTGGGCGCGGTGTCCGGGAGCGCCTCGCGGACGGCGGCCAGGACGCGCTGTTCCAGGGTGAGGTCCTGGGCTTCGATGCGGGCCCGGACCTGCTCCAGCAGGGTCCGGACGCGCATCGGGGCTGTGGGGTCCTCGCGGGTCTCGACCGTTTCCAGGAGGTCGGCGAGGGCCTCGCGGGCGTCCGAGTGGATGCCGAGGGCGGGGTGGTTGGACTCCAGCTTCCCGGCGTCGGCCTCGATCTGGATGACCCGGCCCCGGGGGCTGAAGGTGTGGTAGTTCGAGGAGAGTTCGCCGAGTCCGGAGCCGATGACGAGGAGGACGTCGGCGGACTCCAGGAAGTCGGTGGTGTGCCGGTCCTCCAGCCAGGACTGGAGCGAGAGGGGGTGTTCCCAGGGGAAGGCGCCCTTGCCGCCGAAGGTGGTGACGACCGGGGCGTCCAGCTTCTCGGCGAGGGCGAGCAGCTTGCCGCTCGCGTCGGAGCGGACGACGCCACCGCCCGCGATGATCGCGGGGCGTTCGGCACGGGAGAGCAGCCGGGCGGCGGTGAGCGTCAGCTCGGGGCGCGGGTAGAGCTCGCGCGGGGTGGCGTCCATCGCGGAGACCGGCGGCAGCGTGGTCTCGGCGAGCAGCACGTCCTGCGGGATCTCGATCCAGACCGGCCCGTGCGGGGCGGTGAGGGCCGACTCCCAGGCGGCGGCGATGGCGGAGGGGATCTGTGAGGCGGTCCGCACGGTGTGGACGGACTTCACCACGTCTCGGAAGGAGGCCTTCTGGTCCCGCAGTTCGTGGAGGTAGCCGTGCCGGCCGCCGCCGAGGCCGGCGGTCGGGACCTGGCTGGAGATCGCGAGGACCGGCGCGGAGGCGGCCGCCGCCTCCTGCAGGGCGGCGAGCGAGGTCAGCGCGCCGGGGCCGGTGGAGAGGAGCAGAGGGGCGACCTCTCCGGTGACGCGGCCGTAGGCGTCGGCCGCGAAGCCCGCGTTGTTCTCGACGCGGAGTCCGACGTACGAGAGGGAGGAGCGGCGCAGGGCGTCGAACATGCCGAGCGCGTGCTGGCCGGGCAGGCCGAAGACGGTGGTCGCGCCGAGGCCCTGGAGGGACTCGACGACGAGGTCACCGCCGTTGCGGCCGGGCGGCGGGTTGAGTGCGGCTTCGGCCTGGGCCTCGGTGAGGCGGGGCCGGTCGTCGTGGTCGTGGCTCACTTGGTGCGCGCCTCGGCGATCTGGCGGGACATGATCGTCGTCAGTTCGTACGCGGTGTGCGAGGCGGCGACGGCGGTGATCTCCGCGTGGTCGTACGCGGGTGCCACCTCGACCAGGTCGGCGGAGACGAGGTGGCAGGAGGAGAGGCCACGCACGATTTCGAGGAGTTCGCGGGAGGTGAGGCCGCCGGCCTCGGGGGTGCCGGTGCCGGGCGCGTGGGCCGGGTCGAGCACGTCGATGTCGATGGAGATGTAGAGCGGCCGGTCGCCGATGCGCTGGCGGAGCTGGTCGGTGATCTCGTCCACTCCGCGCCGCATCACGTCGGCGGAGGTCACGATGCCGAAGCCAAGCTTGGCGTCGTCGGTGAGGTCCTGCTTGCCGTAGAGCGGGCCGCGGGTACCGACGTGCGAGAGGGCGGAGGTGTCGAGGATGCCCTCTTCTACGGCCCGGCGGAACGGGGTGCCGTGGGTGTACTCGGCGCCGAAGTAGGTGTCCCAGGTGTCCAGGTGGGCGTCGAAGTGGAGGAGGGCGACGGGGCCGTGCTTCTTGGCGACGGAACGCAGCA
This sequence comes from Streptomyces sp. NPDC001770, assembly GCF_053596135.1. Classification (NCBI taxonomy): domain Bacteria; kingdom Bacillati; phylum Actinomycetota; class Actinomycetes; order Kitasatosporales; family Streptomycetaceae; genus Streptomyces; species Streptomyces sp. NPDC001770. Next base: position 8,775 of record NZ_JBSFFN010000051.1, read on the forward strand.
GCGGCAGCGCGATGGTGTGGTCGCCGCCGAGGGTCATCAGCCGGGCGCCGGTGGAGAGCAGGTCGTCGGCGGCGGCCTCGATCGTCTCGACGGCCTCGTTGATGTTGAACGGGTTGGCCGCGATGTCACCGGCGTCGGCGACCTGCGCCAGCGCGAACGGCGAGGCGTCCTGGGCCGGGTTGTAGGGGCGCAGGAGGCGCGAGGCCTCGCGGATCGCGTTGCCGCCGAAGCGGGCGCCGGGGCGGTAGGAGACACCGGTGTCGAAGGGCACGCCGACGACGGCGACGTCGGTGGTGCCGACCTCGTCGAGCCGGGGCAGCCGGGCGAACGTCGCGGGACCGGCGTACCGGGGCACACGGGAGGAGTCGATGGGGCCGCGAGGCGTTTCGCTGCTGCTCATGGAGGGCCTTCTTTCGGGTCGTTCGGGGTGTTCCGGGGTGGGGGGCGCGGGTGCGGAGGTTCCGGAGCCTCCGCACCCCGGGGAGTGGTCGCCCGCCCGGGTGCGGAGGTCCGGGGAGCCTCCGCACCGGGTGGGCGGTGGCCGCCGCCGGTGGGACTGAACCGGTGGTGGCCGTGGGTCGGCCGGTCGTACCCGGACTCCTCTGCGCGACCGAGGGGGCGGTCGGCGGCGGGAGCACGGTCGAGGGGTCCGGCGCGGGTGGTCTCGTGGGTCTCGTGGGTCTCGTGGGTCTCGTGGGTGGTCTACACGGTGGCCGGCTCCTGGGCGGAGCCGCCGGCGGCGGAGGTGCCCCCGTCGCGGCCTCCGTCCCGGCCTCCGTCGCCCCCCTCGCGTCCGGCCAGGCGTTCCCGCCAGGCGTTGAGCACGGCGGGGTCGGTGGGCCTGGTGGCCAGCGAGACGACGACGTACACGGCGAGCGAGAGGAGCAGTCCGTAGTAGACGGGTTCATTGGCAAGGATGCCGTACACCCCCATCAGGACGACGACCGCTACCCCGCCGACGCCGACCGCGGCCAGCGCCCCGGGCGCGGTGCCCCGGCGCCAGAGCAGTCCGCCGAGGATCGGCACGAGGAGTCCGGCGACGAGGAGGTTGTACGCGACGGTGAGGGCTTCGACGACGTCGTTGAGGGCGATGGCGATGAGGATGACGGCGACGCCCATGATGAGGATGAACGCACGGTTGCCCCGCACCTCGTCGTGCCCGCCTTCCGCTGCCTCCGCTGCCTCCGCGCCCGTTGCGCCGGCGCCCCCTGCCTCCGCTCCGTGCGCGGCTCCCGCCCCCCGGCCGATCGTGCTGCGCAGCCGGGACCAGATGTCGTTGTTGGCGACGGTGGCGCAGGCGATCAGCGCGCCGGAGGAGGTGGACATCACGGCGGCGAGGGCGGCGGCCAGGACGAGCCCGCGCACGCCGACCGGCAGCTCGTCCTTGACGATGGTGGCGAACGCGGAGTCGGCGCTCGGCAGCTTCGGGTACATCACCTTCGCGGCGGTGCCGATGACGGCTCCGGCGACGGCGTAGACGAGGCAGTAGGTACCGGCGACGGTGCCGCCCCAGCGGGCCGTGCGGTCGCTGCGCGCGGTGAACACGCGCTGCCAGATGTCCTGGCCGATCAGCATGCCGAAGGTGTAGATCAGCACGTACGTGAAGATCGTTTCGCCGCCGATGCCGAGCGGGTCGAAGTACTCCGTGGGCAGCTTGGCCTTCATCTCGCTGAACCCGCCCGCCTTGACGACCGCGATGGGCAGCAGCAGGAGGAGCACGCCGATCGTCTTGACGACGAACTGCACCATGTCCGTGATCGTGATCGACCACATGCCGCCGAGCGTCGAGTAGGCGACGACGATCGCCCCGCCGAGCACGATGGCGACGGTCCGGTCGAGGTCGAAGATGACGTCGAAGATCGTGGCGTAGGCGATGGTCGAGGTGACGGCGAGCATGAGCGTGTACGCCCACATGACCACGCCGGAGATGATCCCGGCCCGGCCGCCGTAGCGGAGGTCGAGCATCTCGGAGACGGTGTAGACCTTCAGCCGGGCGATCCGCGCGGAGAAGAAGACCGACAGGGCGAGCAGGCCGAGGCCGATGGTGACGACCATCCACGCCCCGGAGAGGCCGTACTGGTAGCCCAGGCCGACGCCGCCGATCGTGGAGGCGCCGCCGAGGACGATGGCGGCCATGGTGCCGGAGTACATCCAGGGTCCGAGCCTGCGCCCGGCCACCAGGAACTCGCTCTTGGACTTGGCGCGGCGCATGCCCCACCAGCCCATGGCGAGCATGCCGGCCAGATAGACCACGATCACCGCGTAGTCGACAGCCATGGGCGTCCCTCCATCTCAGTCGGTCGGGTGCGCACGCCGGGTCGTTCCGCTTGTGCCGCTCGTTCCGCCACACGCCCGCGCCGGGCGCCCCGGTGTCCCGGCCTTCCGTGACCGGGCGTCCTGCGGGGCTGCCGTTCCGGCAGGTGGTCCCCGGTGTCCCGGACGACGGGTGTCCGCCCCGCGGGGGCTCATGCGTCTCGTACGACTCGTGCGCCCTGATGACGGTAGGTGGCCGGTAGGCGGCGCTGAAGTGTACGTTTCCTCCATCCTTGACGTACACGATGGAGCAACCATCCATGCCGGACTCCCCCGTGGGCCCCTTCCCGGCCCCTGAACCCACCGGACCGGCGGGACCGTCCTCCCCCGCCGCACCCCCCGCACCCGCCGGGCCGCCCACGCCGCCCGTCTCCCTGGGCGCGCTGCTGGCCCGCGAGGAGCTGGGGCTGCGCAGGATCGCCGGACCCGAGCGGGCCGAGCTGCTCTGGGTGCACACCTCGGAGATGGCGGACCCGTACCCCTATCTCCTCGGCGGCGAGCTGCTGCTGAGCGCGGGCGTGCTGCTGACCGACCCGGACCGGTACGTCTCGCGGGTGGTGGAGGCGGGCGCGGCGGCGCTGGGTTTCGGGGTGCGGCCGGTGCACGAGTCCGTACCGCCGGGGCTGGCGGAGGCGTGCGAGCGGTACGGGCTGCCGCTCCTCGAGGTGCCGCCGGAGACCACGTTCACCTCGGTCGCCCGCGCGGTGTGGCAGCTGATGGCGGACGCCCGCCACCAGGAGCTGCGCCGGACGGCCCGCGCCCAGCAGGCCCTCGCGTCGGCGGCGGCCCGCCCCGACCCGGTGCCCGCGGTGCTCCATCAGCTGGCGGCCCAGCTGGGCGGGCGGGCGGTGCTGCTGAGCCCGGAGGGCGACGAGATCCACACGGCGGGCGCCCGTACAGCTCCGGCGGTGCGTACCGCGCTCTCCCGGCTGGCCCGGGTGGTCGCCCCGCAGGAGCGCCGGGCCGCTCCGGCATCCGCCACCGAGACGGTGGACGGTACCCATCTGTCGGCGTACGCGCTGGGCGGCGGACAGGGTCTGGTGCTCGCCCTCGCCACCGGCCCCCGCGAGCCCGGCGACCACACGGTGGCGGGCATGGCCGTCGTCCTGCTCTCCCTGCTGGCCGCCCCGCACCAGGGGGCGGGCTCGGCGGACCGTTCGGCCGCGCTGGTACGGATGCTGCTCGGTGCCGCCCCCGGGGACGTGGCACCGCTGCTCGGCTCGGAGGGCCCGTGGACCGTGGTGCACGCCCGCCGCACGAGGAGCGGCAGCCCCGCCCCGCTCACCGCGGGGACTCTCGGCGCCTCCCTCGGTTCGGCCCTGGTCGACACGGGCCGCCGTCCGGAGGAGGCGGTACGCGTCCTGCTCACGGACACCGCCCGGCTCACCCCGCAGCCCGGCTGGGTGCTCGGCGCCTCCGACCCCGTACCGCTCGACGGGATCGCGGCGGCGGACACGCGGGCGTCCCGGGCGCTGGCCCGCGCGGAGGCGACCCGTACCCCGCTGCTGCTCCACCGCGCGGACCGGGGCCTGACCGACCTGCTCACCGGCGAGGCGGCCGAGGCCCATGCCCGTACCCTGCTCGCCCCGCTGTCGGCGCCCCTGCGCGAGACCCTGCGCTGCTGGCTGTCCCTGCACGGCAGCTGGGACCGTACGGCGGTGGCCCTCAAGATCCACCGCAACACGGTCCGCCAGCGCGTCGGCCGCTGTGCGGAGCTGCTGGGCACGGACCTGGACGACATGGACGTACGGACGGAGCTGTGGTTCGCCCTACGGGTCCGCGGGTGACGGGAGGGCGGGGGCCGGGAAGACGCGAGGGCGGGGCGCCGAGGGCGGCGGGTCGCTGTCTCAGGTGAGGGCCGGGCGGCTGTAGTCGGGCAGGTCCACGGTGGAGCTGACCTTCTCCCCCAGCTTGAGCATTCCGTTCAGGAACAGCGGGCGGGAGAGCACGGTGTCCCGGAACCGGATGCCTGCGGCGGTGCGGGGCGCGAAGAACTTTCCGGTCCGGTCGCCACCCGTCTGGCAGCCCCTGGCGTACTTCCGCAGCCTGTTCTCGTACCGGGTGAAGGCGGCCCGGTGGTCGCCCCGGGAGCGCGCGAGTTCACCGGCCAGCACGTAGGCGGCGACCACCGCGGTTCCCGTGCCCATGCCGCCGATCGTGGCCCCGCAAGCGGCGTCCCCGACCAGGCAGATCCGCCCCGAGGACCAGGTGTCCACGTCGGCCCGGCTGATCGAGTCGAAGTACAGCTCGGGGGCCTCCCGCAGCGACGCGAGCAGGCGGGGAACCTCCCAGCCGAGGCCTGAGTACGCGTCGGCGATGAGGCGTTTCTGCTGCTCGGGGTCGTGGCGGTCGTAAGCCAGTTCGGGCGACGCGAACACGAAGAACGCTCCCGCCAGGCCCGGGTTCCGCCCGTCGACACCGACCCCGGCGTACCGCCCCGGGGTGCTGTGGCCGATCGAGCCCTCCCCTTCCCGGAGGCCCAGGACGTTGGGGAGTTGCCAGGTGGCCGCGTAGTGGCCGAGGTGGCGCACGTACTTCTCCTCCCGGCCGAAGGCGAGCCGGCGGACGTGGGAGTGGAGCCCGTCCGCCCCGACGACCAGGCCGAACTCGCGCGTGGCTCCGTGCCGGAAGTCGACCCGGACGCCGGAGTCCGTCTCGGTGAGGCCGGTGATCGAGTCGCCGAAGAGGTACTCGGTGTCCGGGAGGCTGTGTTCGTACAGCGCCCGGGCCAGGTCACCGCGGAGCACCTCCAGCTCGCCGCCGGTGAACTCGGCGGGCAGCCGCAGCAGCGTGCGGCCGGTGGCGTCGACGAAGCGCACCGGGCTGCCGCCGGTCTGCACCCGGCGCAGCGCGGGGAGCAGGCCCATGCGCTCCAGCACGGTCAGGTGCGTCTCGCCCCGGAAGTCGACGGCCTGGCCGCCACCGCGCAGGGCGGGGGCGAGCTCGACGACGGTGGGCTTGAAACCGTGGCGTCCCAGCCAGTAGGCCAGCGCCGGTCCGGCAATGCTCGCGCCGGAGATGAGGACGTTGTCGTTCACGGGCTCGTTCCTGTTCACGGTCGCCTCCGCGGAGAAACTGTGTCCGGTGGACACTGACAATAACTGTGTACCTTAGACACAGATGGTTGGCAAGGCCCGGCGGCGTCGAGGGAACGGCAGACATGGGTAGCGAACACACCGAGCACGGCGGACACGGCGGACACGGCGGACACGGCGGACACGCCAAACGCGACGGACATCCCGGCCCCGACGGTCACGACAGCCGCGACGGACACCCCGGCCCCGACGGTCACGACAGCCGCGACGGACACGCCGAACTGGTGCGACTCCTGTGGGGCCCACACCCCCAGCCCGCACGCGGCCCCCGACCCAAGCTGGACCTGGAGCGCATCGCGCGCGCCGCGATCGAGATCGCCGATCCGGACGGGCTGGCCGAGGTCTCCATGCAGCGGGTCGCCGCCCAACTGGGCGTGACGAAGATGGCGTTGTACCGGTACGTACCGGGCAAGGCCGAGCTGGTCGCCCTGATGGTGGACGCCGCGATCGGCCCGTACCCGGCGGCGGAGGCCGAGGCCGGTGACTGGCGGGAGCAGCTGGCGGAGTGGGCCCGCCGGCTGATCGCCGTCTTCCAGCAGCACCCCTGGGCCCTGGAGGCCGCCGTCGGGCCGCGCGTCCTGGGCCCCGGCGAACTGTCCTGGATGGAACGCGCCGTGTCGGCCCTGGACGGCACGGGCCTGAGCGGCGCCGAACGGATGGACACGGCCGTACTGTTGGCGAGTCACGCGCGCGGCGTCACCCAACAGTCCCGCGCGGCAGGCACCACGGGGAACCCCGAGGCCCAACTCGGGTCGATACTGGGCGATTTGATGCGCACGCACGGTGAGCGGTTTCCCGCACTCGCCGAGGCCCTCGCGTCGGCCGCCCGGAACGAGGAGCAGGACCAGGCGTGGGAGTTCGGCCTCCGGTGCATCCTGGACGGCGTAGCCGCACTCGTCGACGCCCGCGCGAGGCGGACCGGCTGACCAGCCGCCAGAATCCGCAGGGAGACGACAGGCCTACGACGCACCCACCGCCGACCGGGGATGCACCGGGGGGGGCGGGCGTTCAGCAGCGACGGGGAGCGGGGATGCATACCCTCGCACTACCAGCCCCCGGCCCCGCCCCGCTCCCCGAAAACCTAGGGGTACCCACCACCCCACCGCCGGGCGGAGGATCATCCCGCGACGTGCGCGGCGACGTGCGCGGCATCACCCTGGACAGCTCCGTGACCGCCGGGTAACTTCGGTGAAAGCTGAGCAAGCGCTTAGACATGATCTCTGAACAACCAGCCCACCGAAGCCACGCACCCGACCAAGGAGGCACCCCGTGCGCCGTACGGTATTCAACGAGGACCACGAGGCGTTCCGGGACACCATCCGCGCCTTCATCGAGGCCGAGGTCGTCCCTGTGTACGACGAGTGGTTCACGTCCGGTCTGGTGCCGCGTGACTTCTACTACAAGCTGGCCGAGCTGGGCATCTTCGGCATCGAGGTGGACGAGGAGTACGGCGGCGCCGGTATCGAGTCGTTCAAGTTCGAGGCGATCATCTCCGAGGAGACCGCCCGCGCGGCCGTCTCCTTCGGCGGTTCCGGCGTGCACGTGCTGCTCTGCCTGCCCTACCTCAAGGCGTACGCCACGAAGGAGCAGAAGGAGCGCTGGCTGCCGGACTTCGTGACCGGCAGGACGATGTACGCCATCGCGATGACCGAGCCGGGCACGGGCTCCGACCTGGCCGGGATGAAGACGACCGCCAAGCTCTCCGAGGACGGCACGCACTACGTCCTCAACGGCGCGAAGACCTTCATCACCGGTGGTGTGCACGCGGACCGCGTGATCGTCTGCGCCCGTACCGACGCCCCGAAGGCCGACGACCGCCGTCACGGCATCTCCCTGCTGGTGGTCGACACCAAGGCCGAGGGCTACTCGGTCGGCCGCAAGCTCGACAAGCTGGGCCTGCGCACCTCGGACACCGCCGAGCTGTCGTTCGTGGACGTCAAGGTCCCGGTCGAGGACCTGCTCGGCGAGGAGAACAAGGGCTTCTCCTACCTCGGCCAGAACCTCCCGCAGGAGCGCCTGGGCATCGCGGTCAACGCGTACTCGCAGGCCAAGGCCGCCGTCCGGTTCGCCCAGAGTTACGTCTCCGAGCGCACCGTCTTCGGCAAGCCGGTCGCCGCGTTCCAGAACACCAAGTTCGAACTGGCCGCCTGCCAGGCCGAGGTGGACGCCGCCGAGGCCGTCGTGGACCGGGCGATCGAGGCCCTGGACGCCAAGGAGCTCACCGCGGCCGAGGCTGCCTCCGCCAAGCTGTTCTGCACCGAGGTCGCCCACCGGGTGATCGACAAGTGCCTCCAGCTGCACGGCGGTTACGGCTACATGAACGAGTACCCGATCGCGCGCCTCTACGCCGACAACCGTGTCAACCGCATCTACGGTGGTACCAGCGAGGTCATGAAGTCCATCATCGCCAAGTCCATGGGCCTGTAGGGCACTCGGACACGCGGGCCCGACACGATCCAGGACGGCTACGTTCCTCCCATGAGCGAAGCACTTGATTCCCTGCTCGATCTGCTCGACCTGGAGCGGATCGAGCGGGACATCTTCCGGGGCGCCAGCCGCTCGGCGGTGGTGCCCCGGGTGTTCGGCGGCCAGGTCGCGGCGCAGGCGCTGGTCGCGGCCGGCCGGACCGTGCCCGACGGCTGCCAGGCGCACTCCCTCCACTCGTACTTCCTGCGGATGGGCGACCCCGGCGCGCCGATCGTCTACAGCGTCGACCGCATCCGCGACGGCCGGTCCTTCACCACCCGCCGGGTCGTCGCGGTGCAGCACGGGCAGCCGATCTTCCACCTCTCCGCGTCCTTCCAGACGTACGAGGAGGGGCTGGAGCACCAGGTCGCCGTACCGGACGCCCCGGACCCGGAGACCCTGCCGACGGCCGCTGAGATGATGCCCCGGTACGCCGACCGCTTCACCGACCCCGGGATGATCGACCGGGTGCTGGAGGCGCGGGCGGCGGTGGACCTGCGGTACGTGGAGGCGCCGCCGTTCGCCACCGCCGGGCAGCCCCGCGAGCCCCGCTCCCAGGTGTGGTTCCGTACCCGGGGCAAGCTCGCCGACGACCCGCTGCTGCACGTCTGCCTGGCGACGTACGTCTCCGACATGACGCTGCTCGACTCCGTGCTGCTGGCCCACGGGCGCGGCGGCTGGGCGGTCGGCGACGTGGTCGGCGCGAGCCTGGACCACGCGATGTGGTTCCACCGGCCGTTCCGGGCGGACGAGTGGCTGCTGTACGACCAGGAGTCGCCGACCTCGTCCGGCGGGCGCGGACTCGGCCAGGCGCGGATCTGGACGCAGGACGGGCGCCTCGCGATCACCGTGATCCAGGAGGGCCTGATCCGCACCCCGCGCGGGCAGTGATCCCGGGGGCACGGCCCGCACGCCGGTACGGAGTGTCCCGCCGCATCGCGGACATACTCGCCACCATGAGTGCCGAGAATCCTCAGGACGCCGCCCGTCCGGAGAGCCCCGAGAAGCCCGGACCATCCGGGACGCCCGAGAAGTCCGAGGAGTCCACGGCCACCGTGGTCGTCGCGGCGGCCGCCAACCTCGGCATCGCCGTGGCGAAGGCGGTCGCGGGGCTGATCAGCGGTTCGAGCGCGATGCTCTCGGAGGCCGCGCACTCGGTCGCCGACACCGTCACCGAGGTCATGCTCCTCACCGCCCTCAAGCGCAGCGAGAAGCCGGCCGACGAGGAACACCCGCTGGGCTACGGCCCCGAGCGCTACATCTGGGCGATGCTCGCCTCGATCGCCACCTTCGTCGGCGGCGCGGTGTTCTCGATCTACGACGGGGTGCACACCCTCGTGCAGGGCGAGGAACTGGGCGATCCGCTCGTCTCGTACATCGTGCTGGCCGTCGCCTTCCTGCTGGAGGGCTTCTCGCTGCGGACGGGCGTCAGGCAGGTGCGCCGCGAGGCCGCACGGCTGCACGCCCCCGCCGCGCACTACCTGCGGCACACCCCGGACACGGCGGTGAAGGCCGTCGTCATGGAGGACTCGGCGGCGCTGGCCGGGCTGGTCCTCGCGGCGGGCGGCCTGCTCGGCGGAGAGCTGACCGGCTCCGGGGTGTGGGACGGGATCGCGTCCGTGCTGATCGGCCTCCTGCTGGTGTACGTGGCCTGGGTACTGGGCCGGTCCAACGCGCAACTGCTCATCGGCCGGCCACTGCCCGAGGCGATGCGGGCCGGAGTCCGGGCCGAACTGCTCACCGTGCCGAACATCGTCCAGGTACTGGAGCTGACCACCCTGATCCAGGGGCCGACGGAGATCCTGATCGCCGCGAAGATCGACTTCCGGGACCTGGCGAGCGCCGCCGACGTGGAGTGGGCCTGCGAGCGGGCCGAGCGGCAACTGCGGGAGCGCTTCCCGTCGGTGAAGCGGGTGTACCTGGACCCGACGCCGGGCCCGGAGCAGCGGCGGGAGCGGGAAGAGAGTGCGTCGGCGGGGTGACCTCGGTCCCCCGGCAGGCCCGGGACTCCCGGACGACCGGCGGCACCGGCAGGATCACCGCGTGACCGGTCCCTCGGGGGGCGCGTCGGCCCCCTCCGCCGCCACCTTCCGCGCCAGCGCCTCGCGCAGTCCGGTGAGGCGGGCGATCTCCGCGTCGAGGGCGGCGAGCCGTTGGCCGACGACTCCGGGCGATCCGGGCCCGGTCGAGGCGCAGCGCACCGGTCGGCCCGAGGTCAGCAGGTGGAGGCGGTCGGCGCAGGCCTGTACGTCCGCCACGGTGAGTCCGGCGGCGAGCAGGTCGCGGATGACGCGGACCCGGGCGATGTCCTCGGGGCCGTACTCGCGTTGGCCGGAGGAGGTCCGGGCGGGCGGGGCGAGCAGGCCGCGCTGTTCGTAGAAGCGCAGGGCCCGCAGAGTCGTCCCCACCACCGCAGCCGCGTCGCCGATCCGCATCCCGCACCGCCCCCGTCGCCCTCGCCCCGGGGATACGCTCCCCGGCCCCGTCAGGAGAACACTTCCACCACGACACCGCCGAAATGCCGTCCCTCGACGAATTGCTGGAAGGCGAGCGGGGCGTTCTCCAGCCCCGCGACGGGGGTGTACGGGAAGCGGATCGCGCCCGAGCGCAGCCAGGCGCCGAACCGCCGGGTCCACTCCGCCTCGACGTCCGGGTGGTCGCCGCCGGTGTAGCCGCGTAGGGAGACGCCCTTCACGATCAGCCGGTACGTGTCGATCTCGGCGGGGGCGCTGCCTCCGCCGCGCCGGGCGTCCAACTGCCCGGAGAGCGCGCCGACGAGGGCGAAGCGGGCGCCCGGCCGGGCCGCGTCGACCGCCGCCGTGAGCTGCTCGCCGCCGACGAGATCCAGCAGCACGTCGATGCCCCCGGGCGCCGCCTCGGCCAACTGCCCGGCGAAGTCTCCGGTTCCGCGCACCACGACGGCGTCGTAGCCGAGTTCGGCCACCAGCCGCTCGGCCTTGGCGGGCGAGCCGGTGGTGCCGACGACCCGGCCCGCGCCCAGCAGCCGGGCGATCTGCCCGGCGAGGCTGCCGACCGCACCGGCCGCCCCCGTGACGAGCACGGTGTCGCCGGGGCGGACGTCGGCGAGCCGGGTCAGCGCGCCGTACGCCGACGCGCCCTGGGCGAGGCGGGCGACCGGGTCGGGCAGTTCGTCGCCGAGCGGCAGCACCTGTCCGGCGGGCAGGACGGCGTACTCCCGCCAGCCGAGCAGATGCGTCACCCGGTCGCCCGGCCGCAGCGGACCGCCGTCGGGCGCGGAGACGACCTCGCCCACCGCCGGGCCGATGACGGTGTCCCCGCCGCGCAGCGGGGGCAGCGGCACCCCGTCGTTCTCGGTGCCCATCAGGGTGCGCAGCCCGGCGAAGAGGGCGAAGTGGCTGTTGCGGACCAGCACTTCGCCGGGCCCGGGCTGCGGGAGCGGGGCGTCCACGACGGTGAAGTGCTTGGCCTCGGGCAGCCCGTCGGGCGTCATGGCGAGGCGGATCTCACGGGAGGTACGGGGCAGTTCGGCGGACATCGCGGGCTCCTGGTGTTCGCGCGACGGAGGGCGGCGGGATGTACCCGCCCAACGGGTGCGAGGAAACTAGCCCTTGACCCGCGCGTCAGGGTCAAGCGGTTGCGTGGGAGGAGAGCGGGTGGAGCTCGAACGGGCGGTGGCCCGGGCCCCCTGAGCCCGGGCCACCGCAGATGAACGCCAACGGACAGCCGAAGCTGTGGTCGGTTCTTGCCGGAGACCCCATGGCCACCCTCAATACTCGACTGGGAATTTCATGAAGTACCGCAGACCACAACGGGTCGCCGTTGGAATACTTGTCCTCACCGTCGCCACAGCCATGCTCATAGTGATGCCACTTTTCGTCTTCGCCGGCGACGTGGGGCAGATTGCCGAAATAATGGCGCCCTTTCCGCTGGTCGCATACTTCGCGGGGTTCTTCTACATCCGCCCCTACGTTCAGGTGACCCCGAGAGAAGTGATCGTCAGGAACTTCGTGACTCTCTACCGGATTCCGAGGAGTCCCACGGTAAAAAGGCTGGGAATTCGCGCAGTCAGCCTCGACGCGCAGGGGTACGGAGAGATTCCAGCGCTTGCCCATACGGCAGGCATCACTGCGAAACGGCAGTGCCAGAAGCTGGCTGCCGCGCTCACGGAAAGGCCTCCCGCCCCGACGGATACTGCCCCCGAAGAGTGCGCAGTGGAGAAGACCCGGCCTGCGGGGGCGGCCGAGATAGTCATGTTCGGGGCAACTCTCTCCCTTTGCGTCCTCTCCATCGCGGGGGCTTGAGGTGCCGGGGAAGAAGGAGACAACTCCCTTCGACGGGCGCTTCGGGGCGAGAACCCGGGAGCAGAAACTCAACGCCCTCACTCGCTGACCGTCGCCGTTCTCATTCGGCCCGTCGCTTCATACCTCGGTTCCGGAGAATTCTGGCTCCGTGAACGATCTGTACAGGTCGCGCAGTACGTCCGCTCTCCGCGCCGGCCGCAGGGACGGGCCTGCGGCCAGGGTCCCCTCAGGCCAGCCCCGCCGCCCCCAGCAGGTACTCCGTCAGCGGGTCGTAGTGGCGCGGGTCGGGCACGTTGTCGTCCAGCGGGATCGTGACCAGGAGGGACCCCTCGGCCTCGCCGAGGAAGAGGGCGGGGTCGTTGCAGTCGGCGTAGCCGATGGCGTCGAGTCCGCGCCCGCCCGCGCAGCCGGCCCAGCCGTGGTCGGCGAGGACCAGGTCCGGCTGGGGGCGGCCCTCGCGTTCCAGGCCGTCCAGGATGGCGGCCATCGGCGCCGGGGAGTGGGTGTGCCAGAGGGACGCGCCGTGTTCCAGCACCGCGACGCCGGCGAACTGGACGACGTTGCCCTCGTCGGCGCGCAGCCCGGCCGGGACGGTGACGATCTCGCAGCCCTCCGCGCGCAGCGCGTCCGCCGTCCTGCGGTGGACGTCGAGGAGGCCGCCGGGGTGGCCGGTGGCGACGAGGACGCTCTCGGTGTCCGCCACCGCCTTGCGGAGGCGTTCCGCCATCCGGTCGAGGGCGTCGACGGTCAGTTCGGGGTCGATGGTGTCCTGGCCGAAGCGGTGGGCCGGGTCGTCGATGACCCCGCAGCGCTCCGCCATGACGGCGAGGACGTCCTGTTCGTCGGTCCAGCGGTCGCCGAGTTCCAGCCCGAGCCAGTAGTGGCGGTCTCCGTTGGCGAGCGCCCGGTAGTGCGCGAGGTTGTTGTCGCGGGGCGTGGCCACGTCGCCGGCGATGCGGGTACGGACGAGGTGGTCGGTGAGTTCGGCGCGGCTGGGTATCGGCATGGCGCCCATTCTGCCGTCACCGGTACGCGGCGCGCCCGGCATCTCGCACCCCGGAACCGGCGTTCCCGGCCCCGAGGGCGCCCCGGAACCGCCCGTCGGGCCCGCGCGGCCCGGCGCTCAGCGCCCGTCGGCCGCCGCCGCGAAGGCGCCCCGGGCGAGGCGGTGCAGCAGGCGGGCGGTCGCCGCGCGGTCGGGGAGGGCTTCGGGGCGGGCGAGGCGCGGGGTGGAGTTCAGCAGGCCGAAGACGGCGTGCACGGTGACGCGGGCCTCGGCCTCGGTGAGGCCGGGGTAGCGGGCGCGGGCGACGGAGACCCAGATCTCGACGTACTCGCGCTGGAGGCGGCGGACCCGCTTGCGGTCGGCGTCACGCAGGCGGTCCAGCTCCCGGTCGTGCAGGGTGATCAGGGGGCGGTCGTCGAGGGCGAAGTCGATGTGGCCCCCGATGAGCGCGTCGAGCAGCGCGTCCGGGGAGCTTTCCGGGGCGGCGGCGTCCTCCTCGACGCGCAGCCGGCCTCCGGTGAGGAGGCGCTCGCTGATGCCGACCAGGAGCTCGGAGAGCATCGCGTCCTTGCCGGGGAAGTGGCGGTAGAGACCGGGGCCGCTGATGCCCACGGCGGCGCCTATCTCGTCGACACCGACGCCGTGGAAGCCGCGCTCGGCGAAGAGGAGTGCGGCCTCCCGGAGGATCTGCTCGCGGCGGGTGGGTCCCGCGACGCGGGCGGTGGCATGGGTGCTCATGGGGATTCATTCTAGACAGGGCCGTTAGCGCTCGTTAACCTGAGGCCGTTCGCGTTAACGCTCATTAACCGCACGGCGGGGGTCACGGCCCCGCCGGTCACGGGGAGGCTCGACACGATGCAGCCGGCACCGGCACCACAGGCACCGGTTCTTCCCGGCGCCGCCGATCCCGCCTCCGAGGCGTGGCGGGCCAACGAGGCGGCGCACCGCGCGCTCGCCGACGAGCTGCGCACCCGGCTCGCGTCGGCCCGGCTCGGCGGGGGCGAGAGGGCGCGCGCCCGCCATGTGGCGCGCGGCAAGCTGCTGCCCCGGGACCGGGTGGACACGCTGCTCGACCCCGGTTCGCCCTTCCTGGAGCTGGCGCCGCTGGCCGCCGAGGGGCTGTACGGCGGGGCCGCGCCGGCTGCCGGGGTGGTGGCGGGGATCGGCCGGGTGAGCGGCCGGGAGTGCGTGATCGTCGCCAACGACGCGACCGTCAAGGGCGGCACGTACTACCCGATGACCGTGAAGAAGCATCTGCGGGCGCAGGAGGTGGCACTGGAGAACCGTCTCCCCTGCCTCTACCTGGTGGATTCCGGCGGTGCCTTCCTGCCGATGCAGGACGAGGTGTTCCCCGACCGCGACCACTTCGGCCGGATCTTCTTCAACCAGGCGCGGATGTCCGGCGCGGGCATCCCGCAGATCGCGGCGGTGCTGGGTTCCTGCACGGCGGGCGGCGCGTACGTCCCCGCGATGAGCGACGAGGCCGTCATCGTGCGCGGCCAGGGCACCATCTTCCTCGGCGGCCCGCCGCTGGTGAAGGCGGCGACCGGCGAGGTCGTCACGGCGGAGGAGCTCGGCGGCGGGGAGGTCCACTCGCGTACGTCCGGGGTCACCGACCACCTCGCCGAGGACGACGCGCACGCGCTGCGGATCGTACGGAACATCGTGGCGACGCTCCCGGCACGCGGCGCTCTGCCCTGGACCGTGCGGCCCGCAGAGGAGCCGAAGGCGGACCCGGCGGGGCTGTACGGGGCGGTGCCGGTCGACCCGCGCACCCCGTACGACGTGCGCGAGGTGATCGCCCGGGTGGTGGACGGGTCGCGGTTCGCGGAGTTCAAGGCGGAGTACGGCCAGACGCTGGTCACCGGGTTCGCGCACGTCCACGGGCACCCGGTGGGGATCGTCGCAAACAACGGCATCCTGTTCTCCGAATCGGCCCAGAAGGGCGCGCACTTCATCGAGCTGTGCGACCAGCGCGGCATCCCGCTGGTCTTCCTCCAGAACATCTCGGGCTTCATGGTCGGCAAGGCGTACGAGGCCGGAGGCATCGCCAAGCACGGCGCGAAGATGGTCACCGCCGTGGCCACCACCCGGGTGCCGAAGCTGACGGTCGTCGTCGGCGGTTCGTACGGCGCGGGCAACTACTCCATGTGCGGCCGGGCCTACTCCCCCCGCTTCCTCTGGATGTGGCCCAACGCCAAGATCTCGGTGATGGGCGGCGAGCAGGCCGCCTCCGTCCTCGCCACGGTCAAGCGGGACCAGCTGGGCGACGCCTGGAGCGCGGAGGACGAGGAGGCTTTCAAGGCGCCGGTCCGCGCCCAGTACGAGGAGCAGGGCAACGCCTACTACGCGACCGCCAGGCTCTGGGACGACGGGGTGATCGACCCGGCGGACACCCGGCAGGTGCTCGGC
Source organism: Streptomyces sp. NPDC001770 (assembly GCF_053596135.1). Taxonomy (NCBI): domain Bacteria; kingdom Bacillati; phylum Actinomycetota; class Actinomycetes; order Kitasatosporales; family Streptomycetaceae; genus Streptomyces; species Streptomyces sp. NPDC001770. The sequence continues at coordinate 24,350 of NZ_JBSFFN010000051.1, forward strand.
CTCGCGCTGACCGCGTGCGCCAACGCCCCGCTCCCCGAACGGAATCCGGCGGACCCGGGCTTCGGCATCTTCCGGATGTGAGGCACGCGGGACATGAGGCACCGGACGTGAGCGAACGAATGCGCCGTACGGGCGAGAGGGAGAGAGGAACGTCCATGTTCAGCACGGTGTTGGTCGCCAACAGGGGCGAGATCGCCGTCCGGGTCATCCGCACGCTGCGCGCCCTCGGCGTCCGGTCGGTCGCCGTCTTCAGCGACGCGGACGCCGACGCGCGGCATGTGCGGGAGGCGGACACGGCGGTACGGATCGGCCCGGCGCCCGCCGCGCAGAGCTACCTCAGCGTGCCCGCACTGCTGGAGGCGGCCCGCCGCACGGGGGCCGGGGCGGTACATCCGGGGTACGGCTTCCTGGCGGAGAACGCCGGGTTCGCGCGGGCGTGCGCGGAGGCCGGTCTCGTCTTCATCGGGCCGCCCGCCGACGCGATCTCCCTGATGGGCGACAAGATCCGGGCGAAGGAGACGGTCGCGGCGGCCGGGGTGCCGATCGTCCCCGGCTCCTCCGGCAGCGGCCTCACCGACGCCCAACTCGCCGACGCGGCACGCGGGATCGGCATGCCGGTACTGCTGAAGCCCTCGGCGGGCGGCGGCGGCAAGGGCATGCGGCTGGTGCACGACGCGTCACTGCTCGCCGAGGAGATCGCGGGGGCTCGGCGCGAGGCGACGGCCTCCTTCGGCGACGACACGCTGCTGGTGGAGCGGTGGATCGAGCGCCCCCGGCACATCGAGATCCAGGTGCTCGCGGACGCCCACGGCAACGTGGTCCATCTCGGCGAGCGCGAGTGCTCGCTCCAGCGCCGGCACCAGAAGGTGATCGAGGAGGCGCCGTCGGTGCTGCTCGACGCGGAGACCCGGGCGGCGATGGGTGAGGCGGCGGTGCGGGCGGCCCGTTCCTGCGGCTATGTCGGCGCGGGCACGGTCGAGTTCATCGTGCCGGGCGGCGACCCGTCCGCGTACTGCTTCATGGAGATGAACACCCGGCTCCAGGTCGAGCACCCCGTCACCGAGCTGATCACCGGCCTCGACCTGGTGGAGTGGCAGCTGCGGGTCGCCTCCGGCGAACACCTCCCTTACACGCAAACCGACATCACCTTCACCGGGCACGCCGTGGAGGCCCGGGTGTGCGCCGAGGACCCGGCGCGCGGCTTCCTGCCCTCCGGCGGAACGGTGCTCGCGCTGGACGAGCCGGCGGGCGGCGGGGTCCGGACCGACTCGGGGCTGAGCGAGGGCACGGAGGTCGGTTCGCTGTACGACCCGATGCTGTCGAAGGTCATCGCGTACGGCCCCGACCGGACGACCGCCCTGGGCCGGCTGCGGGCGGCCCTCGCGGACACGGTGATCCTGGGCGTACCGACCAACGCCGGTTTCCTGCGGCGCCTGTTGGCCCATCCGGCGGTGGTGGCGGGCGAGCTCGACACGGGGCTGGTGGAGCGCGAGGCGGCGGGGCTGGTCCCGGAGGGCGTACCGGAGGAGGTGTACGCGGCGGCGGCCGCCGTACGGGCCGAGGCGCTCGCCCCGGTGCCGGACGCGCACGGCTGGACGGACCCGTTCTCCGTACCGAGCGGCTGGCGCACCGGTGGCGCCCCCGCCCCGCTCGCCTTCCCGCTGCGGGTGGCCGGCCAGGAGCCGGTGGTACGGGAGGCGCCCCCGGGCGCGGCGGTCGGCCCGGACCGGGTGACCGTCGAACTCGACGGTGTGGTGCACCGCTTCCGCCGCGCGGGGCAGTGGCTCGGCCGCGACGGCGACACCTGGCAGGTGCGGGACCACGACCCGGTGGAGGCGTCCCTCAGCGGGGCGGCGCGCGCGGGCGCGGACGCTCTCGCGGCACCCATGCCGGGGACGGTCACCGTGGTCAAGGTGGCGGTCGGGGACGCCGTGTCGGCGGGGCAGGCGCTGCTGGTGGTCGAGGCGATGAAGATGGAGCACGTCATCTCCGCCCCGCACGCCGGGACCGTCACCGGGCTGGACGTCTCGCCCGGGGCCACCGTCACCATGGACCAGGTGCTGGCCGTGGTCGCGCCGGACACCGAAGCGCCGGACCCGGCCCCCGCCGCCCCGGCCCCGGCCACCGTCCCCGCGGCCCCCGAGGCCCCCGAGGAGAGGCAGTCATGACCGTCCCCGAACGCCCCGCCCTGCCGATGACCGTCGCCGCGCAGGATCTGCCCGCCCGGGTCCGTATCCACGAGGTGGGCGCGCGCGACGGGCTGCAGAACGAGAAGACGGCTCTACCGACCGCCGTGAAGGCCGAGTTCATCCACCGGCTCGCCGCCGCCGGGCTCACCACCATCGAGGCGACGAGCTTCGTCCACCCCAAGTGGGTCCCCCAACTCGCCGACGCGGAGGAACTGTTCCCGATGCTCGGCGATCTGCCGGGGCCGGGTGGGGTGGGCGCGGTCGCGCTCCCCGTCCTCGTACCGAACGAGCGCGGGCTCGACCGGGCCCTGGCGCTCGGGGCGCGGCGGATCGCCGTCTTCGGCTCGGCGACGGAGAGCTTCGCCGCCCGCAACCTCAACCGTTCGGTCGCCGAGTCGCTGGCGATGTTCGAGCCGGTCGTGGCCCGCGCGAAGGAGGACCGGGTCCATGTGCGCGGCTACCTCTCGATGTGCTTCGGCGACCCGTGGGAGGGCCCGGTCCCGGTGCACCAGGTCGTCCGGGTGGCGAAGGCGCTGATGGACCTCGGCTGCGACGAACTCTCCCTCGGCGACACGATCGGCGTCGCCACCCCCGGTCACGTACAGACCCTGCTCGCCGAACTGAACGAGGAGGGGGTGCGCACCGACACCATCGGGGTGCACTTCCACGACACCTACGGCCAGGCCCTCTCCAACACCCTCGCCGCCCTCCAGCACGGGGTGACCACCGTCGACGCCTCGGCGGGCGGCCTCGGCGGCTGCCCGTACGCGAAGAGCGCCACCGGCAACCTCGCCACCGAGGACCTGGTGTGGATGCTCCAGGGCCTCGGCATCGACAGCGGAGTCGACCTCGACGCCCTCACCGCCACCAGCGTGTGGCTGGCCGGGCACTTGGGCCGCCCGAGCCCGTCCCGCACTGTCCGCGCGCTCTCGCCGAGTCCGGAGCCGTCCCCCGCGTCCCCCGCGTCCCCCGAGGAGTGACCCCCGCCATGCCACTGGACCACCGGCTCGCCGCCGAGCACGAGGAACTGCGCCGCACCGTAGAGGAGTTCGCCCACGAGGTGGTAGCCCCGAAGATCGGCGACTTCTACGAACGCCACGAGTTCCCGTACGAGATCGTGCGGGAGATGGGGCGGATGGGCCTGTTCGGGCTGCCGTTCCCGGAGGAGTACGGCGGGATGGGCGGCGACTACCTCGCCCTCGGGATCGCTCTGGAGGAGCTGGCCCGCGTCGACTCCTCGGTGGCGATCACCCTGGAGGCGGGCGTCTCGCTGGGCGCCATGCCGGTGTACCGCTTCGGCACCGAGGAGCAGAAGCAGCGGTGGCTGCCGAAGCTCTGCTCGGGCGAGGCGCTGGGCGCGTTCGGGCTGACCGAACCGGACGGCGGCTCGGACGCCGGCGGCACCCGCACCACGGCGGTGCTGGACGAGGCGGCCGGCGAGTGGGTGATCAACGGCTCCAAGTGCTTCATTACCAACTCCGGTACGGACATCACCGAGCTGGTGACCGTGACGGCCGTGACCGGCCGCAAGGAGGACGGCTCCCCGCGCATCTCCGCGATCGTCGTCCCGTCCGGCACCCCTGGATTCACGGTCGCCGCCCCGTACTCCAAGGTCGGCTGGAACGCCTCCGACACCCGGGAACTCTCCTTCTCCGACGTCCGTGTCCCGGCCGCCAATCTGCTCGGCGAGGAGGGCCGGGGGTACGCCCAGTTCCTCCGCATCCTCGACGAGGGCCGGATCGCGATCTCCGCCCTGGCGACGGGGCTGGCCCAGGGGTGCGTGGACGAGTCGGTGAAGTACGCCGCCGAACGCCACGCCTTCGGCCGCCCGATCGGCGCCAACCAGGCCATCCAGTTCAAGATCGCCGACATGGAGACCCGCGCCCACATGGCCCGCATCGGCTGGCGCGACGCGGCCTCCCGCCTGGTGGCCGGCGAACCCTTCAAGAAGGAGGCGGCCATCGCGAAGCTCTACTCCTCGACGGTCGCCGTCGACAACGCCCGCGACGCCACCCAGATCCACGGCGGCTACGGCTTCATGAACGAGTACCCGGTCGCCCGCATGTGGCGGGACTCCAAGATCCTGGAGATCGGCGAGGGCACCAGCGAGGTCCAGCGGATGCTGATCGCCCGGGAGCTGGGGCTGCCGGCGTCGTGACCGGCACGGGCGGATCAGCCCCTGTCGCACGCTCTCGGGCCCGGTGCGCCCGCCTGGCCGCATGCCCGGCGCCACCCGGCCCGCCGGACACCGCCCACGGGCATGCGGGGCCCGGGACCGGACGGCCGACGGTCCCGGCAGGTCGCACCGCAGGCCCGTCGATCACGATTCGGCAAAGGATGGGCGGGCTTTTCGTGCGCCTTCCGTGAAGAGCCGGCGAGTTCGGGCTGTCTGATCAACGCCCTGGTTTCCGATTTCAGCCGGTGCGCCCGGGCGGCCGCACCGAAGTTCTCCGGGGAAGTACACAAGGCCGGGGCCACGAGAGAGTCAAGAAAGCTTTGATCAGAGGCACTTGAGGGAAACCTGAGCAAGCGTTCCCCCTGCTCGGACGCGGTCTCATTCATCTGTACGCCACCTTCCCCTCCTTCCATGACCTCGCGTCAGGGTGATCCACGCCCTGTCCGTCCGTGGGAGGGGTTTTGATGAAAGGCAATCCGTGGCGGTCGAGATCGCCACTCGGAGGAGACAGACCGAGACGGACCGCCCTCGCGGTAGCCGCGGTGCTGGTGGCGGAGACGGCGTTGGTGTCCTTGGGCACGGGTGGCGCTTTCGCGGCCGGTCCGGCTGCCGTGGTGTCCGCACCCGCGCCGGCGCCCGCTTCGGCGGACTCGGTCGTGTCGGCCAAGCTGATGGCACGGTTGCGGCACCGGAACATCGAGGTGCTGTCGGAGCGGACGGCGGATTCGACGACCTACGCGCTGCCGAGCGGCGAGCTCAGGACCGAGGTGCACGCGGGGCCCGTCCGGGTGAGGCAGGACGGCGTGTGGAGGGACATCGACACGTCGTTGTCCGACACCGGCCCCGGCCTCACGCCGGGCGCCGCGGCGGCGGACATCGAGGTCTCCGACGGCGGGGACAAGCGGCTCGCGTCGGTGACCCACGGCGGCGAGAGCTTCGGCCTGGGATGGGAGAGCAACCTGCCGAGCCCGGCCGTCAAGGACAACACCGCCTCCTACGACCTGGGGAGCGGGCAGACCCTGTCGGTCGCCGCACTCGCACAGGGCTTCTCGGAGAACATCCGGCTCGCCCGGCGGCCGGCGGGCGACGCGGTCTCCTACCGCATTCCGGTCCATCTGGACGGGGTGAGACTGTCCCAGGCCGAGTCCGGACACCTGCTGCTGAAGAACGACGACGGTGTCCTGGTAGCGGAGGCCCCGGCGCCGATGATGTGGGACGCCTCCAAGAACCCGGCGTCGGGCGAGTCGGCACACCAGGAGCAGGTCCGTACGGAGATCGAGACCGCCGGGGACGGTACGCAGACCCTGGTCCTCACCCCGGACACGGAGTTCCTGGCCACTGCCACCTATCCGGTGACAGTGGACCCCACCACCACGCTGGCCGTCACCACCGACACCTGGGTGCAGAACCCGGACTACCCCGACTCGCAGATCTCCTCGCAGGAGCTGAAGTCGGGCACGTACGACGCGGGCACCGATGTGGCGCGCTCCTATCTCAGGTTCGACGTGTCGAAGTTCGCCGGCAAGCACATCACGGCCGCGACGATGTCGCTCTTCAGCTACTACTCGGCGACCTGCTCCACTTCCGGAGCACCCACGGTGGCGAAGAGAATCACCTCGTCGTGGACCTCGTCGTCGATAACCTGGGGCGCGCAGCCGTCCACCACGACCACCGGCATGGCCTCCAACACCGGCCACTGGGGTTACAGCTCCGACTGCCCGGCGAACTGGTCGAACTGGAACCTCCAGTCGGTCACGCAGGCGTGGGCCGACGGCGCGGCCAACTACGGCCTGCAGATTCGCGGTGACAGCGAGAGCGACTCCACCACCTGGCGACGCTTCCGCTCGGCGAACTACGCGACCACGGGCTACGCACCGAAGTTGACGGTGACGTACAACTCCTATCCCGCGGTGCCGAGTTCGCTGGCGATTCTGCCTTCCCAGCTCAACGCCTACAACGGAACCCGGTACGTCACCTCCCTCAAGCCGACCCTCTCGGCGAAGGCGACCGACCCGGACGGGTCCGCCGCCAAGGCTCAGTTCGAGGTGACCGCGGACCCGGCGTTCGCCGACACCACCTACTCCTACACCGGCACTTCCGCCGCGGTGGCATCCGGGTCGACGACACAGCTGACGATTCCGTCCGCTTCCGCCCTCCCGGCGGGCAAGCACCTGCGCTACCGGGTCCGCGCCTACGACGGCACCGACTACGGTCCCTGGTCCGGCTACACGACGTTCACGCCGAACACCGACGTGCCCGCCACAGCGACCGTCACGTGTGACACGTATGACCAGAACGGGTGGACGGCGAAGGCTTCCGGCACGGTGCCGTGCACGTTCGACACCTCCTCGTCGGACGGCGCCGGATACGCCTGGGGCCTCGACGACCCCAACATGCCGAACAAGAAGCTGGACACCGCCGACGGCACCGGCGGCGACGCGCAGACCGTCGGCATCGCCCCGGCGAACGGCTGGCACACGCTCTACGTCCGTACCATCGACGCAGCCGGCAACCTCTCCCCCACCGCTCAGTACTCCTTCGGTGTGGGCGCGGAGGGCGCGGCGGTCATCTCGCCGCAGGAAGGCGACACCACGGCCCGTCGGCTGACCCTGTCGGCCAGGGGAATGGCCACCTACACCGGCGTGACCTGGGAGTACCGGCGTGGCGAGACCGACACCTGGCACACCGTGCCCGTGGGTGACGTGACCGCTTCGGGCAGTGCGGTGCCGGCCTGGCCGACCGCCGTCACCAGCGGCAACGCACCCAAACTGGTCTGGAACGTGGTCAGTTCGCTGGCCGAGGACGGTGTGATCCAGCTCCGGGCCGTGTTCACGGACGGCACCGCCACCGGCCACTCGCAGACCGTCGGGGTCACCCTCGACCGCGACGCGGGCACTGCCCCGGCCACCGTGGTCGGCCCCGGCACGGTGAACGAACTCACCGGTGACTACACCCTGTCGGCCACGGACGCCTCCGCCTTCTCGGCGGACGTGGAGCGCACGTACTCCTCGCGCACCAATGAGACGGACAACGAGGGTCAGGCGCAGATCTTCGGCCCCGGCTGGACCTCCGCCGTCGCCGCCGCCGCAGGCGACTACACGCAGATCCGGAAGACCTCCGACAGTTCGGTGGAGCTGCTCGCGGCGGACGGCAGCACGATCGCCTTCACCGCGACCGCCGGTGGCGGCTGGCAGCCGGAGACCGGCGCGGAGGACGTGACGCTGACGGGCAGCCTGTCCGCCACGAGGTTCACGCTGTCCGACACCGCCGGCAACACGACCGTGTTCACCAAGGCGGCTTCCTCGGTCCCGAGCTGGGCCCTGTCCTCGTCGGCCGCCTCCGTGTCCGACAGCACGGTCACGACCGTCTCCGAGACCGACGAGACCGGCAAGCTGGCCCGACCGAAGTACGTGATCTCCCCGACGCCGGCGGTTCCCGCCGCGACCTGCCAGGCCGCCCCCGCCACGAAGGGCTGCCGGGTCCTGGAGTTCGTCTACGCGGATGCCACGACGGGCACCGCCACGGTCCCCGCCGACTACAAGGGCCAGGTCAAGACGATCAAGCTGTGGGCCACCGAACCAGGTGCCTCTGCCGCCACCGCCGAGAACGTCGCGTCCTATGCCTACGACGCCTCCGGCCGGCTCCGCCAGGTGTGGGACCCGCGCATCAGCCCCGCCCTCAGGACGCAGTACACGTACGACTCCGACGGCCGGGTCACCGTCCTCACCAGGTCCGGCGAACTGCCCTGGACCTTCACCTACGGCAGGGCCGGATCGGCCCTCACCGCAGGCCCGGGCATGTTGCTGAGCGCCTCCCGGCCGGCCCTGGCCGAAGGGAGTGCGAGCAGCGTCTCCGGCACGGCGACCACGACGGTGGTCTACGACGTACCGCTGTCCGGCACCGCCGCTCCGTACCAGATGGACGCCGGCACGGTCGCCGGCTGGAGCCAGGCCGAGGCGCCGACCGACGCCACCGGCGTCTTCCCGGCCGACAGCGTCCCCGCCTCCAGCGCCGGCAGCGGTCTGACCGCCGGTGACTATTCCCGCGCGACCATCACCTACATCAACGCCGACGGCGAGGAGACCAACTCCGCGACACCCGGCGGCGCCATCACGGCCACCGGCTACGACGAATTCGGCCACGAGACCACCGTCCTGTCGGCCGCCGACCGGGAACTCGCCCTGGGCGGGGGCGCCGACGCAGCCGGCAAGCTCGCCCTCCTCGGCCTGACCGACCTGTCCACCGCGGACCGGGCCCGCCAGCTCGCCACCGTCTCGGAGTACTCCGCCGACGGCAAGCGGCTCCTGGACGAGTTCGGCCCGCTGCACCAGATCACCCTCAGCGGTGAGCTGCGGGGCAACAGCGGCGCGACGGCCGCCGGCAGTGTGGTCCCGGCGCGATCGCACACCTCGTACACCTACGACGAGAACCGGCCCTCCGGGGCGGCCGTCTCGGACCTGGTCACCACCATGGTGATCGGAGCCTCGGTCGCCGGGTATTCCGCGGACGGCGACACCACGACCGTCACCAACACCTTCGACTGGTCGACCGGCCAGCAGATGGACACCCGCGGCGGTACCACCACCAGCACCCTGACGACGTACGACAGTGCCGGCCGGGTGGCCTCGACGCGTACCGCCGGCTCGTCCGGCTCCGACGCGGACACGCTCAACCACACGTACTACACCGCGGACGGCTCGGGCACGTGCGGCGCCCGTCCCGAATGGGCCGGACTGCTGTGCAGGACGGCGCCCGCATCCGCCATCACGAACGGCGGCGGCAACCCCGCCGACGCGGTCACCACCGTCTACTCCTACAACCGATGGGGCCAGACGGCCACCAAGGCCGAGACCGCCGGCGGCGTGACCCGCACCACGACCATCACCACCGACAGTGCGGGCCGGAGCGCGCAGAGCACGGTCACCGGCGGCATCGGCAAGGCGACCCCCGCGACCTCCATCACGTTCGACCCGGACAACGGTCAGATCGCGACCCAGTCCTCGGGCGGCCGGACCGTCTCCTACGCCTACGACAAGCTCGGTCGTCTGCTGTCCTACAGCGACGGTGCGGGCAACACGGCCACCCGTGCCTACGATGTCCTCGGGCAGGTCGTCAGGACCACCGACTCGGCACCCTCCACCGTGACGTACGCCTACGACGCGGCCGGCAACGTGAAGGCACTGACCGACTCGGTCGCCGGAACCTTCACCGGCACGTACGACGCCGACGGCACTCTGGTCTCCGAGAACCTTCCCGGCGGCTACGACCTGGCGGTCACCACCGACACGGCGGGGAACCGGACGAGCCGTGAGTACACGGCGCCCGACGGCACCACCGTCACCTCGGACGTGGCCCAGTACTCCGCGAGCGGGCAACGGCTCGGCCACACCCAGACCGACGGTGAGAGCATCGACTCCGCCTACGCGTACGACAGCACCGGCCGTCTCACCCGGGCTACCGACACCACGGGCGCCGGCTGCACCACCCGCCTCTACGGCTTCGACGGAAACAGCAACCGCACCTCGCTGCAGACCACGTCCGACGACTGCGACAGCGCCACCGCGGACGCCACGACGACCACCACCTCCTACACCTACGATTCGGCCGACCGTCTGGTGAACTCCGGTTACACCTATGACGCGTTCGGGCGCACCACGGCCGGCGGCGACACCAGCCCGTCGTACTACACCAACGATCTCGTCGCCTCGGAGACCGTCGGATCGACCCGCAACACGTGGACTCTCGACGCGGCCTACCGGCTCGCTGTCCAGACCACGCAGGTCAAGGACGCGAACGGCACATGGGCCGACACGGAAACGGTCACCCATCACTACGGCTGCGGATGTGACAGCCCCACCTGGAGCGTCTCCGGCCAGGGCGTCAGCCGTGACGTCCGGGATCTCGAAGACGGCCTGGGAGCCACGACCTCGGCAACCGGCGACGTCGTCCTGCAGTTCACCGACGTCCACGGTGACGTCGTCGTCCAGCAGTCGCTCGACGCCGACGCGTCCGTCGACGTCCAGCACTTCGACGAGTACGGCAACGCGCTGGAAGCGGCCGCCGCCGACAGCACCTACGGGTGGCTCGGCCGGTACCAGCGGCCGGCCGACTCCCTCGGCAAGGTCGTTCTGATGGGCGTCCGGCTCTACGCCCCGGCCACCGGCCGGTTCCTGTCCGCCGACCCGGTGTACGGGGGGAATACCGACGCCTACACCTATCCGAGCGACCCGGTGAACGATCTCGATCTGACCGGTCGCCTGAAGTTCTCGTGGCACTTCTACGGATTCCGCATCCGCTTCAACAAGCACGAGACCGTACAGGCCGAGAGTTGGGCCGGGCTGGGCGGCAAGGCGGGCACCATCGCGTCACTCGCGAAACTCGCCAGGGCCACGGCGCTCAACTACCTCTCCATCGACGCCTACTTCATCGAGAAGAAGGCGAAGTGGGCCCAGAAGGTCCATCACTGCCTCGAACTGCAGTGGTGGTGGCTGTATCCGGGATTCATTCCCTACACCTACTGGGGTAAGGCGAACGGCTGCAAGTAGGCAGGTCCCCCATTGAACGAGTGGCGGCCGGGTACACACGCGGCCGCCACTCACCATGTACACGAAAGGCAGTCATGCTGATCATCGAAGTAGTACAGGTCGTGTTCACCGTCGCGGTCCTGGTCCTGGCGGCCGACAGGCAGGCGGCCACCGCCCTTTCGCTCTGGACCGCGGCAGGCTTCGGAGCGAGCCAGATCCTCAGCGGGCTGGACGGGGGACTGGCCGACAGCTTCTTCCGGCTCTTCGTCGCCGTGTTCGCCACGATCGCGCTCGACAAGTGGAGAACCGGACACGGCGCCTCGACGTGGGTGGCGGGGCCCGCCGCCTTGGTGGCGGGGCTGGTGATCGGCTGGACCGTCTGAGGACTCCTGGGCGGCTCCCGCCCCCGGAGCCGCGGACCGTCGGAGACCTCCGGACCGCGACGGAGTCCACCCATGACAGCACCGCTGCCCCTCCATAACCGGTCGACACCCTTCCGGACGCTGCGGGACAGTTCGCCCATGACGACCCCGTACGAGCACTGGCCCCTCCACGGACTCCGTATCCGTACCCCCCGGCTCGAACTCCGGCTCCCGGACACAGCCCTCACCGACCGGCTCGCGGCGGTGGCCGCGGAGGGGGTGCACGCTCCCGGCCGGATGCCGTTCACCGTGCCGTGGACCGAGGGCGAGCCCGGGGCGGTGGGGCGGGCGGTGTTCCAGCACGTGCTGTCCACGATCGCGAACTGGTCGGCGGACGACTGGGCCCTGAGCCTCGCCGTGCTGCACGACGGGGAGGTCGTCGGGCGGCAGGACCTGATGGCCAAGGACTTCGGGGTGACCCGCCAGGTGTCCACCGGTTCCTGGCTCGGCCTCGCCCACCAGGGGCAGGGCTTCGGGACGGAGATGCGGGCCGCCGCGCTGCACCTGGCGTTCGCCGGACTGGGCGCGGAGTGCGCCGTGTCGGCGGCGATGACCGACAACCCGGCCTCCCTCGGCGTCTCGCGCCGCCTCGGCTACCTCCCGGACGGCACGGCGGTCGCGGCCGTGCGCGGGGCCCCCGCGACGCTCCAGCGGCTCCGGCTGGACCGGGCGCGGTGGGAGGAGCACCGCAGGGTGGAGGTGTCGGTCGAGGGGCTCGACGCCTGCCGGGGCGACTTCGGGGCGTGATCCCGGCGGGAGCCCCCGGTGAGCGTTTGCCCGGCCCGGACCGAACCCGCCCCCGGGCGGACGGCATCGGGTGGCTCGCGTTCCTGGGGCCGGTCGCGGAGCGTGTCCGTTCGCGATGGCCCGCGACGGCCGGTACGGTCCGGGCCGGGCGAGGGTTACCAGCCGTAACCGTCGACTCCGGCGGATCGCTTCCGGCCACCCCGGAAAGCCCCTCCCATGAACACCGCGCCGGGGGCCTATCCATCGGCACGCCATATGTTTCGCACAGCCCCTGCCCGATTTCGGGCAGATTTCTTGCATAAGACTGCCCGCCCACGCAGTATCAACGGGTGCTCGAACGCCGCTCGTCCCACGACGACCTCATCGACCACCTCGTACGCTCCACCTCGCTCCAGCGTGGCGAAGCGGCCCGGGTGGTACTCGACGTGCTGGCGTTCTTCGACGAGACGACCGAGGCCTTCGTCCGGCGCCGCCACCGCGAACTGCAGTCCGGCGGCCTGGTCAACACGGAGATCTTCGAGCGGATCGCGGCCGAACTGCCGCACCGCGCGGTGGCACCGCCGGAGCTCTCGCTCCGCCAGCTGCGCCGCATCGTCTACGGCTGACGCACCGGCCGGTACAACGGCTGGGACAACGGCCGGGCCGCCGCCGGGGCAGGGCACCGCAGGACATCTGTACGTCGTAGGAGGGGTAGAAGACATGTGCGGGATCGTCGGATACATCGGCAGGCGTGACGTCGCTCCGCTGCTGCTGGAAGGTCTGCAGCGGCTGGAGTACCGGGGGTACGACTCGGCGGGCATCGTGGTGACCAGCAAGGCCGCGACCGGCAAGCCGGGCACCCTGAAGATGGTCAAGGCGAAGGGCCGCGTCCGCGAGCTGGAGGCCCGCATCCCCAAGCGCTTCGCGGGCACGGCCGGCATCGCGCACACCCGTTGGGCCACCCACGGCGCCCCGAGCGACGAGAACGCCCACCCGCACATGGACGCCGAGAACAAGGTCGCCGTCGTCCACAACGGGATCATCGACAACGCCTCCGAGCTCCGCGCGAAGCTCGTCGCCGACGGCGTCGTCTTCCTCTCCGAGACCGACACCGAGGTGCTGGTCCACCTGGTCGCCCGCGCCCAGGCCGAGACCCTGGAGGAGAAGGTCCGCGAGGCGCTGCGCTCCGTCGAGGGCACCTACGGCATCGCGGTGATGCACGCGGACTTCAACGACCGCATCGTCGTCGCCCGCAACGGCTCCCCGGTCGTCCTGGGCATCGGCGAGAAGGAGATGTTCGTCGCCTCCGACGTCGCCGCGCTCGTCGCCCACACCCGCCAGGTCGTGACCCTCGACGACGGGGAGATGGCCACCCTCAAGGCCGACGACTTCCGCACGTACACCACAGAGGGCTCGACCACGACGGCCACGCCGACCACCGTGGAGTGGGAGGCCGAGTCGTACGACATGGGCGGCCACGACACGTACATGCACAAGGAGATCTCGGAGCAGGCCGAGGCGGTCGACCGCGTGCTGCGGGGCCGTATCGACGACCGTTTCTCCACCGTGCACCTGGGCGGCCTCAACCTGGACGCCCGCGAGGCGCGTGGGGTGCGCCGGATCAAGATCCTCGGCTGCGGCACCTCGTACCACGCCGGTCAGATCGGCGCCCAGCTGATCGAGGAGCTGGCCCGCATCCCCGCGGACGCCGAGCCCGCCTCCGAGTTCCGCTACCGCAACCCGGTCGTGGACCCCGACACCCTCTACGTCGCCGTCTCCCAGTCCGGCGAGACCTACGACGTACTGGCCGCCGTGCAGGAGCTGAAGCGCAAGGGCGCCCGGGTGCTCGGCATCGTCAACGTCGTGGGCTCCGCCATCGCCCGGGAGGCGGACGGCGGTACGTACGTCCACGCGGGCCCCGAGGTCTGCGTGGTCTCCACCAAGTGCTTCACCAACACCGTGGTCTCCTTCGCGCTGCTCGCCCTGCACCTGGGCCGCATCCGTGACCTCTCGGTCGCGGACGGCAAGCGGATCATCGCGGGGCTGCGCCGGCTGCCGGAGCAGATCAGCGAGATCCTCGCGAACGAGGACGAGATCAAGCGGCTGGCCGCCGAGTACGCGGATGCCAAGTCGATGATGTTCATCGGCCGCGTACGGGGCTACCCGGTGGCCCGCGAGGCCTCCCTGAAGCTCAAGGAGGTCTCGTACATCCACGCCGAGGCGTACCCGGCCTCCGAGCTGAAGCACGGGCCGCTGGCCCTGATCGAGCCCGCGATGCCGACCGTGGCGATCGTGCCGGACGACGAGCTGCTGGAGAAGAACCGGGCCGCGATGGAGGAGATCAAGGCGCGCAGCGGCCGGATCCTCGCCGTCGCGCACCAGGTCCAGGAGAAGGCGGACCACACCATCGTCGTGCCGAAGAACGAGAACGAGCTGGACCCGATCCTCATGGGCATCCCGCTCCAGCTCTTCGCGTACCACACGGCGCTGGCCATGGGCCGCGACATCGACAAGCCGCGCAACCTGGCGAAGTCCGTCACCGTCGAGTAGAGCCCCGAGGGCCCTTCCCGGGCCGGCCGACCGACCGGACCAACGAGAAGCGGGCGCACACCACTCGATCGTGGTGTGTGCCCGCTTCCGTCACGTACGTCATGTACGCCACGTACGGATGACCCGGTGTACTGATGTGCAGCCCCTGCGGGTTGACGGCCCGTCATGTGTTCCGCGGGTCAACACCCGGGCCCCGTCGGGTCCTTCGTCGGGATCCGTGGGGATCCGTGGGGATCGGTCGGGGATCGGTCGGCGCCAGTCGGGATCAGGGGATGACGATGACGGGACGTTGCGCGCGGCGGGCGAGACGGCCGGCCACGGAGCCGAAGATCCGGCCCACCAGCCCGTGCGTCGACCCGACGACGATCGCGTCGGCGGCATATTCGCGGCCGACTTCTTCCAGTTCGTGACAGATGTCGCCGCCGCGCTCGACCAGCACCCACGGCACCTCGGAGAGGTACTCCGCGCAAGCCAGTTCGAGACCGAGCACCTCGGTGCGGTGATCGGGTACGTCGACGAAGACGGGGGGCTCGCAGCCTGCCCAGACGGTGGTCGGGAGCCGGTTGGCGACGTGCACGATGATCAGTCCGGAGCCGGATCTGCAGGCCATGCCGATCGCATAGGCGAGGGCTCGCTCACTGGACGTGGAGCCGTCGAAACCGACCACGACACCGTGCCGGAAGGCCGGGTCGCAGGAATGACGTGTTTCTTCGACCGTCAGGGGGTCCGACCCGTGGTCGGTTACCTGCTTGCGGTCTGCGGGTTCAGGGGATTCGTGACCGGCCATCGGTGTCTCGGCGAAGAGAGTCCTCTTGAGGAGGGAACGGCTAGGGGGACGTGTGCGGCTGCGGTGAGCGGCTGCCGTGCGGGGCTGTGGACTTGTGTCCGACGACCGTCCAGGACGAGGGCCCGACGACGGAGGTCGCGGGCTGCTGTCCCGGGCTGCTGCCGGGCCGTTGTCCGGGAATCATCTTTCCAACCCTTTACCCCCAAGGGTACGGCGCCACTCCTCCACCGCCCAGACCGCCGCAAAGCGCGTGACGCGCTTTGGGGGAGCATGCACGAGGCGAGGGCGGTTGGCAATGCCGGTTGGTCCGTACACCGAGCGTCGCGGTGCCGGGGCGTGCCCTTCGCCCCGTTTTTCCGACGGGCCGGTATGGCTCGGAGAGAGTCTTCGAACCGCGCGCACGCCTCGTACCGCCCTCCGGAACGGCCCCTGTTGGCCACCTCGACACGCCGGCGACGGCGCCGGAGCGCGGGGGTGCGCACCCGGAGCGTGCGCGTGGCGACCGCTCGTGCCCGACGCCGCCCGGCCCCTCCGGGCGAGGCCGGGCACGAGCGCAGGAGGGCGCACGGGCAGGCGCACCGGGCGCAAGCACATTCCCGTGCGTGCGCCGGTGGATCCGTTGATCCACCGGGCTCGCGCGCTTTCGTCGGCCCGCTCGGTCCGCGCCCCCGCCGACGGTCCGCCGGGGCGGGGAAGATCGCCTGGTGGGCTTCTTCGCAGGTGCGCGAGGGGCGTGACCGACCGGACCTCGGGTGCGCGGGGAGCGCGCCGGAGCATGACTGAATCCAACGCGCGCGACCGTCGCTTTTCGGCCAACTTCACATCTGCGCCGAAACCTTGGCGATGTGCCCCTCATTTGCACTTGTCACCTGGCAGGAACGGACCGCGCGGTACGCTTTCACCCGACGCGGACGGGCCATGATCGCGACGCGCACTTCACAGTGCCGCTCGCGAGTGGAACGCTTCGTGATCGAACGCTTCACGCCACGTTGCCTTGTCGACATTGAGCCGGTGAGGGAACGTGTCATTTCGGCATCGCGGGACGCAGTAGGTTCGATCTTGAAATCGGGCACTGGGACACGTGCGGCACCGAGGGGACACGTGCAGGAGCGACAGGCCTGTAGGGACCAGGGAGACGCGAACACCGAGGGGGGCTTACTGATGGTTTCAGAATGAGGTCGCAAGGCGGCGAAGGCGTGTGGGGTGCCGGCCGGATGAGGCGAGGCTCCGTCCGGTCTGCCCCATGC
>NZ_JBSFFN010000052.1:0-40306 GCF_053596135.1 Streptomyces sp. NPDC001770
CGTCCTCACGGTCCACCGTCAGGTCATCGGCGAACCCCCGGTCACCGGTCGCGTCGGGCACGTACTTCACACAGACAACGATCCTCAAGCTCACGCCGGCTCTCCTACTGCATCGTGAATTCTGGGCTGCCTCGGTCGGTCGCAGCATAGGCGCCCCAGGAGGCGGTTTCCCGGTCAGGGCGACCGGCACACCGAGCGAAATATTACTCGCCAGTACACCCTTCACGTGCCCGCTGAGCAAGCGCTTGGAACTGTGATGTGGCCAACGCGGCAGGCCCGGAGAAGGACAGCCGCGGGCGGGGCCGCACCGGGCAGGGGAAGGCGGCTGCGGCGGGGCCGGAGCGGCCGGCTCAAGGGGTCCCGGCATCGGGAACGGCCCCGCGACAGCGCCTCCGATCAGTCCCGCAGCGCGGTGAAGCGGCCCTCGTGGTAGACGAGCGGACGACCCCCGCCCTCGGGGTCTCCGACCTCGACCTGGGCGATGACGATGCAGTGGTCGCCGGCGGGAACCCGGGCCACCACGCGGCAGACCAGCCACGCCAGCACCCCGCCGAGCACCGGTACCCCCTCGGGCCCGTGGTGCCAGTCGGTGTCCGGGCCGAAACGGTCCGCCCCGGAGCGGGCGAAGGTGGCGGCCAGTTCGGCCTGGTTCTCGGCGAGTATGTGCACGCCTATGTGCGCGGCGTCGGCGACCACGGGCCAGCTGGAGGACGTGGTGGACACGCCGAAGGAGATCAGCGGCGGCTCGGCGGCGACGGAGTTGAGTGAGGTGGCGGTGAATCCGACGGGCTTCCCACCGGAGGCGGTGATCACGGCGACACCGGCGGCGTGCTGCCGGAAGACGGAGCGCAGCAGCTGGGGGGAGGCGGGCACGGCGGTGCGGAGCTCGGGCGGAACCGTCATGGAATTGTCCTTCTGCGAGTCGGGCGTACGGGGCCGTAGGTGCTCAGGCACCCGGACAGCGCGCGCTCGCGTTGCGTGCCAGGTCGACGTGGACCCGGCCGTAGAGAAGGATTTCCGGTGGCATAACGTCAGACTGACGATGTGCGACCGCTACCGTCAAGTGCGTATCGCCATGTGGGAGCGGCGTCACGGCCCGTCACACCGCCTGACCGAGTGCGGCCACGACGTCGACGGTGCGTGGCTGCCCGGCCGCGCGGCGGACGACCGTGCAGTGGGCGTCGAGGACGAGGACGGTCGGCGTACTGCGGATGCCGAGCCGGCGGACGAGCGTGAGATGGGCCTCGGCGTCGATCTCGACGTGGGCGACGCCCTCGACCATGCCCGCGACCTCGGCGAGCGTGCGGCGGGTGGCGCGACAGGGCTGGCAGAAGGCGGTGGAGAACTGCACCAGTGTGGCCCGTTCGCCGAGTTCCGCGCCGAGTTGGGACGCGTCCAGCCTCTGCGCACTCGTGGTCCTGTCCACCGTCGTCCTTCCGTCGGAGTTCCTCGCAGGACGTCAGCACCGGGGGACGGCGGCGCATTCCCGGCAGGGGCACGTGATGAGAATCTCGCCGCCCGGCCCCATCGGGACTGGCCACCGGGTCTCGCATGGGGCACCATCGCCACAATGCCGAAAACCTACGGCCGCGTAACTTCCGCCGGGAGAACCCCCCAGGCGCAGAAGAAGGAGTCTTCTCCAGATGGCAGAACTCGTCTATCGACCGGTCATCGGCGCCGCTCGCACCATGTTCAAGGCGCTGGACCTGAAGATCGACACTCAGGGTTCGGAGAACATCCCGAGAACCGGTGGCGCGGTGCTGGTCAGCAACCACATCAGTTATCTCGACTTCATCTTCTCCGGCCTCGCCGCCCTTCCGCAGAAGCGGCTCGTCCGGTTCATGGCCAAGGAGTCGGTGTTCCGGCACAAGGTGTCCGGTCCGCTGATGCGCGGGATGAAGCACATCCCGGTCGACCGGAAGCAGGGTGAGGACGCCTACGCGCACGCGCTGGCCTCGCTGCGGTCCGGCGAGATCGTCGGCGTGTTCCCCGAGGCGACCATCTCCTCGTCCTTCACCCTGAAGAGCTTCAAGTCGGGTGCCGCCCGGCTGGCCCAGGAGGCGGGGGTTCCGCTGATCCCGATGGCGCTGTGGGGTACCCAGCGGATCTGGACCAAGGGGCATCCGCGCAACTTCCGGCGGAACCACATCCCGGTGACCATAAGGGTCGGCGCCCCGGTCGAAGCCCCGCTGGACCAGTACGCGGGGGCCATCACCCGGCGGCTGCGCGAGCGGGTCCAGGAGCTCCTGGAAGCGGCGCAGCGTGCCTATCCGGTACGGCCGAAGGACGCGGGCGACACGTGGTGGGTGCCCGCGCATCTGGGTGGTACGGCTCCGACGGCGGCGGAGGTCCGCGAGCGCGGCTGATCCGGGCTGCCGGGCGCGCGCGGCCGGCCCGTGTGAGCCGGCCCGTGTGAGCCGGCTCGCGCGGGCCGGCCGCGCGGTGGGTGTCAGAGTGCGCCGGGCAGCATCGCCCACAGCTCGTGCCGGTCGCGCGCCCGCCGGAGCGCCCCCAGCACCTCGGGGTGGGGGGCCGCGTACAGCACGGGGTAGTCCGCTTCCCCCGAGGCGGGGCGCACCGGCCAGGCCAGCCGTTCGTGGTCGAGCGAGAACCGCGCGTCGACGCCGGGTTTGTTCCCGCGCGCGTCGACGCGGGCCCAGCGGCCCCGCCCCGGGAGCCGCAGGGCGACGAGTCCGTGCAGCACCGGGGCGCCTCCGTCGTCGTCCAGGAGTCTTTGGTAGCAGAGCGCGGCGGGAATACCCGCGGCGCGCAGCAGCGCGGCCAGGGCGTGGGACTTGGCGTGGCAGATGCCGTTCCGGGTCGCGAGGACGTCGGAGGCCCGCCAGGCGACCCGCAGGTCCCCGGAGTCGACGGAGTGCGGGATGGCGTCGCGTACGAAGGTGAAGGCGGCCTCGGCGTATGCGTATGCGTCACTGGTCCCGGCGCCGAGGCGCTGCGCGGTCCCGGTGACGTACGGGTGCTGGTGGTCGATCGCCTCGTCCGCCGCGAGATAGGCGGCGAGTTCCGGGTTCTCCTGGATCAGTTCCATGCGCGCCGACCATAGAAGTGCGGCCGACCGGAAGCAAATACTTTTCCGGTCGGCCGCATTTTCATGCACACGCTGCGCTGTACCGCGGTACCGCGGGTTTCAGCTGGTTCAGCCGGTCAGCTCTTCAGCTCTTCGGCGAGCGCCCCGACGAAGGCGTCCACGTCGCTCTCGCGCGTGTCGAAGGCGCACATCCAGCGGACGTCTCCCGCCGCCTCGTCCCAGAAGTAGAAGCGGAAGCGCTTCTGGAGCCGCTCGGAAACGTCGTGCGGCAGCCGGGCGAAGACGCCGTTGGACTGCACGGGGTAGAGGATCTCCACTCCGTCCAGGGCGCGGACGCCCTCGGCGAGGCGCTGGGCCATCGCGTTGGCGTGCCGGGCGTTGCGCAGCCAGAGGTCACCCGCGAACAGGGCTTCCAGCTGCACGGAGACGAAGCGCATCTTGGAGGCGAGCTGCATCGACGTCTTGCGCAGGTGCTTCATCGCTCGGACCGCATCGGGGTTGAGCACCACGACGGCCTCGCCGAAGACCGCGCCGTTCTTGGTGCCGCCGAGGGAGACCACGTCGACGCCGGCGTCGGTGGTGAAGGCGCGCATCGGCAGGTCCAGGGAGGCGGCCGCGTTGGCGATCCTGGAACCGTCGAGGTGGACCTTCATCCCGAGTGCGTGGGCGTGGTCGCAGATCTCGCGGATCTCCCCGGGGGTGTACAGCGTGCCGAGCTCGGTGCTCTGGGTGATCGAGACCACCTGGGGCATCGCGCGGTGCTCGTCGTCGAAGCCGTACGCCTGGCGGTCGATGAGCGCGGGGGTCAGCTTGCCGTCCGGGGCCGGGACGGTGAGCAGTTTCAGCCCGCCCACGCGTTCCGGGGCCCCGCCCTCGTCCATGTTGATGTGCGCGGACTCCGCGCAGATCACCGCGCCCCAGCGGTCCGCCAGGGCCTGGAGGGACACGACGTTGGCCCCGGTTCCGTTGAAGACCGGGTAGGCCTCGGCGGCCTCGCCGAAGTGGCCGCGTACGACGTCCTGGAGGTGGTCGGTGTACGCGTCCCCGCCGTAGGCGACCTGGTGGCCGTCGTTGGCGAGGGCGAGGGCGGCCAGGATCTCCGGGTGGGTACCGGCGTAGTTGTCACTGGCGAAGCCGCGTATCTCCGGGTCGTGATGACGACGGGCGTCGGTCGTTACGGTTGCGGAGTCAGCCACAGGCGCTTTCCGTTCACATCGGGGGCGGGACGCTCCCAGACGCCGGCGATGGCCTCGGCCAGTTCCGTTACGTCGGTGAATCCCGCGAATTTCGCAGTCGGGCGCTCGGCGCGCATGGCGTCGTGCACCAGTGCCTTCACGATCAGGATCGCAGCCGCCGTCCGGGGCCCTTCCTCGCCCCCCGCCTTGCGGAAGGCGTCGGCGAGGGCGAGGGTCCACGCCTCGGCGGCGGCCTTCGCCGCCGCGTACGCCGCGTTTCCCGCAGTGGGCCGGGTCGCACCGGAGGCGCTGATCAGGACGTAGCGGCCCCGGTCGCTGCGCTGCAGGCCCGCCTGGAAGGCGAGCGAGGTGGACTGCACGGTGCGGATGAGCAGCTTCTCCAGCGCGTCCCAGTCGGAGAGATTGGTGTCGGCGAAGTTCGCACTGCCGCGCCAGCCGCCGACGAGGTGGACCAGGCCGTCGATCCGGCCGAACTCCGTCTCCGTCTTCTCCGCCCACTCGCGGGCGGCGTCCGGGTCCAGCAGGTCGACGGTCTCCCCGGTGACGCTGGCGCCCCCGTGGGCGTACCGCGCGGCGTCCACCGCTTCGGCGAGCCGCTCCGGGTGGGCGTCGGCCCCGACGACGGTCGCACCGGCCTCGGCCAGGCGAAGCAGCGTGGCGCGGCCCGCCGGACCGGCCGCGCCGGCCACCGCGATCACCGCGCCTTCGAGTGGGCCGGTTCCGTTACGGACACCGTTCATGGCCACCGCCTCCTTGGGACCCTCGCTCACGCGGCCACCCGCTCGGCGCTCGCCGCGGTGATCCCCACCGTGGACGCGATCACGTTCTTCAGCTTCTTGGAGAGCGCCTCATAGAACATGCTCAGGGGAAACTCGTCCGGAAGCACATCGTCCACGAGTTTACGCGGCGGAAGCGTCAGGTCCAGAGCGTCGGGACCCTTGGCCCAGCGCGAGCCCGGGTGCGGGGCGAGATACTCCGCGACCAGGTCGTACGCGGCGAACCAGTGGACGAGCTTGGGGCGGTCGATGCCGTCGCGGTAGAGCTTCTCGATCTCGCCGCAGAGCTGGTTGGTGACCTGCGGGGCGCGGTCCCAGTCGATCTTCAGGGTGTTGTCCGTCCAGCGGACCACGTCGTGCTTGTGGAGGTAGGCGAAGAGCAGCTGACCGCCGAGGCCGTCGTAGTTGCGCACCCGCTCGCCGGTGACGGGGAAGCGGAACATGCGGTCGAAGAGCACGGCGTACTGGACGTCGCGCCCCTGCGGGAAGCCGTCGGCCTCCAGCTTCACCGCCTCCTTGAAGGCGGTGAGGTCGCAGCGCAGCTCCTCCAGTCCGTACATCCAGAACGGCTGGCGCTGCTTGATCATGAAGGGGTCGAACGGCAGGTCGCCGTGGCTGTGGGTGCGGTCGTGGACCATGTCCCAGAGCACGAAGGCCTGCTCGCAGCGCCGCTGGTCGCCGACCATCGCCTGGATGTCCGCCGGCAGTTCCAGGCCGAGCAGGTCGACGGCGGCCTCGGTGACCCGGCGGAAGCGGGCGGCCTCGCGGTCGCAGAAGATGCCGCCCCAGCTGAAGCGCTCGGGGGCCTCGCGCACGGCGATGGTCTCCGGGAAGAGCACCGCGGAGTTGGTGTCGTACCCGGAGGTGAAGTCCTCGAAGGTGATGCCGCAGAACAGCGGGTTGTCGTAGCGGGTCGCCTCCAGGTCGGCGAGCCACTCGGGCCAGACCATGCGGAGCACGACCGCTTCGAGGTTGCGGTCGGGGTTGCCGTTCTGCGTGTACATCGCGAAGACGACGAGGTGCTGGAGGCCGTCCGCCCGGTTCTTCGCCGGCTGGAAGGCGAGCAGGGAGTCCAGGAAGTCCGGCACCCCGAAGCCGTCCTCGGTCCAGCGGCGCAGGTCGCCTACGAGCGCGCGGTGGTAGGCGGCGTCGTGCGGGAGCAGCGGGGAGAGCTCCTCCACCGCGCCGACGATCCGGTCGAGGGCGGCTCCCACGACGGAGGCCTTGGGAGCACCCTCGGCCCCGAGGTCGATCGAGCCGTCCTTGGACTGCCAGGGCCTGATCTCCTCCACGGCGTTCCTGAGCACGGGCCACGCAGGGTGGTCGACCACCCGCTCGGCCGCGACCACACCGCTGCCGAGGGCGTCGTGTACCAGAATTTCCGTCATAACCGTTTCCTCCACAGGGCCTCGCGTTCGGCGAGCGTATCCGGGCACGGTTCCCCAGGACAAGTGAGATCCAATAAATTATCCTGCCCGACCCCCATGGTCACCGCCGATTTTCCTGCGACTACTCAGAACCACGTTACTTCCGTCACCCGTGTCGTGCCGTGTCGAAGGCTGGGTAGGTACGCCCCCGGCAGCCGGGGCGGGGCGAGGAACGCGCCGGGCCACGTGAGAAATCAGGAGAGTGCCTTGCCCTTCGTCACCATCGGTCATCGCGGGCTCATGGGCGTCGAGCCGGAGAACACCTTGCGGTCCTTCGTCCGGGCGGAGCGGGCGGGGGTGGACGCCATCGAGCTGGACCTGCATCTGAGCAAGGACGGCGCGCTCGTGGTGATGCACGACGCGGAAGTGGACCGCACGACCGACGGCACGGGCCGGATCGCGGACAAGACGCTGGCGGAGCTGCGCGAGCTGGACGCCGGGCGGGGCGAGCGGGTGCCCCTCTTCGAGGAGGTGCTCGACGCGGTGGGCTCGCCGGTCCAGGCCGAGATCAAGGACGTCGCGGCGGCCCGGGCGCTGGCCGAGCTGATCACCCGGCGAGGTCTGGCGGGCCGGGTGGAGGTGTCGTCCTTCCACGACGAGGCGGTCGCGGAGATCGCCGAGCTGCTGCCGGGCGTGCCGACCGTGCTGATCGCGAGCCGCTGGGGCCCGGACGTGGTGGACCGGGCGCGGGCGGCGGGCGCGGCCACGCTCGCGCTCAACATCCGGCGGCTGACGCTGGAGACCGTGGAGCAGGCGCGCGCGGCCGGGCTGCGGGTCATCGCCTGGGTGGTGAACACCCCCGAACAGCTCGCCCTGGTAAGGGCGTTCGGACTCGACGGTGCGACGACCGACCGCCCGGAGATCCTCGGAGCCTGAGCGTCGCGGGGTTCGCGTTCGTACGGGGGTGAGCGGCGAAGGTGAAGGGTCCGCGTACGTCGGGGCCCTTCACCCGTGCGGGAGAAGAACGAGCGCTCGCCCTACCGGAGGACCTTGACCAGCAGCTCGAACTCCAGGTCGTCGCGGAGCGGGACGCCGAAGCGCTCGTCACCGTACGGGAAGGGGCTCATCCGGCCCGTACGGCTGTACCCGCGGCGCTCATAGAAGGCGATCAGCTCGGCGCGCACGGAGATCACCGTCATCTGCATCTCGGTGGCACCCCACTCCTCGCGGGCCACCCGTTCCGCCTCGGCGATGACGGCCTTGCCCAGTCCGGCGCCCTGATGGCCAGGCCGGACCGAGAACATGCCGAAGTAGGCCGCGTCGCCCCGGTGTTCGAGCTGGCAGCAGGCGACGATCGCGCCGTCCTGTTCGGCCACGAGCAGGCGTCCGCCGGAGGTCGCGATGATCCCCCGCACCTCCTCGTCGTTGGTCCGCCGGCCTTCGAGGATGTGCGACTCGGTGGTCCAGCCCGTGCGGCTGGTCTCTCCCCGGTAGGCGGACTCGACCAGCTCCACGAGCGCGGGTACGTCGTCCTCGGCCGCGTCGCGGAAGGTGAGCCGGTGCGTGACGCGCGGCGGGGCGATCTCCATGGAACGGTCTCCGTTTCTCCGCCCGCCGCGGCAGGGCCCTCGGGCCCGCCCGCCGGGCGGGAGCTCTGCTTCGGCGCCGGACCTCTGCTCCGGCGCCGCGCACGAGGGTAACCCGACCGCCCGAGCCCACCACGAACCCGGTCACTCCCCCTTGTGCACCCCACGCGCCACTGTGCGCCGGGTTGTCACGGGGGCACGCCGGGAATCGAGTACGGGACAGCTTTGGCACACCGGAGGGGGAGGTGCGCTGTGCACGGACCGGCGCTGTCCGGCTGGCTGCTCATGGTGCTGTGCGCGGCCACGGGCGCCTACTGCCTGCTGCGGGCGCGTGCCGGGACCGGGGAGGAGCGGAGAGTCGCCCACGCCGAGGCGCTCATGGGGTTCGGCATGGCCGCGATGGCCGTTCCGGCCGCCTTGCTCACACCCCCGGGGTGGGCGTGGGCGGCGTACGCCGTGCTGTTCGGCGGGGCCGCGCTGCGGTCGGCCTGGGCCGCGCGCCGGGGCGGACACCATCTCCACCATCTGGTCGGCTCCCTGGCCATGGTCTACATGGCCGTGTCCATGGGACCCTCCATGGCGCCCGGGGCCGGCGGTGGTCCGCACGCGGGACACGCCGCCGGCGGCCCGGGAGCCGGGTCGGGTCTGCCCCTGCTCACCGGGGCACTCCTCGTCTACTACGCGCTCTACGTACTGGGCTCCGCGGGGCGCCTGATACCCGTCGCCGCAGGTGCGGGTGCGGGTGCCGGTGCCGGTGCCGGTACGAGCACGGTCCCGGTGACCGGGAGCCGGCGTGCCCGGCCCGAACTGGCGCTCGCCTGCCGGGTCGCGATGGGCCTGGCCATGCTCGCGATGCTGGCGGGCCTCTGACGCGACGGCCGGGCGAGGCCCGGCGGCCGTGCCCGGTCCCGCGCCGTGCGCTCCCATGCGTCCGTGCGCCGTGGCGTACGTCACTTGACCGTCGGAGCCGTATCGGCGCCTCCCGCGCCCTCATAGGCTGACCGCATGTTGGTCTCCCTCGCCCTGCTGTCGCTCGGCGCACTGACCGCCGTGGTGGCTCCCCGCCTGATGGCACGGGCCCGGTGGCCGGAGCGCGAGCCCGTGGTGGCCCTGTGGGTCTGGCAGTGTGTGGTCGCCGGAGTGCTGGTCTCCTTCGCCCTGTCGATGACGTTCAGCGCGGCGGCGGCATGGCAGGCGGTCCGGGGTCATGTCTTCGCACCGGCCCCGCACGCGGTGGTCGAGGCGTACGCGCTGGCCGGGTACGGCCCCTGGTCGGCGGTGGTGGCCGTGGTGCTGGCCTCGGCAGGTGTGTGGAGCGGGGCGATGCTGCTGCGCGAGGTGGGTCGCGCACGCACCCGACGGCGCCTGCGGCGCGCCGAACTCCTCGTCCGGTCACCGCTGTTGGACGGCGAGGAGCCCGGCGACGAGCGGCTGGTCATCCTGGAGGGCCGACGCCCGGACGCCTGGTGGCTGCCCGGACCGGCCCCGCGGCTCGTCATCACCACCGCGGCACTGGGGCGCCTGAAGGGCCGTCAGTTGGACGCGGTCCTCGCCCATGAGCAGGGGCACGCCCGCGCCCGGCACGACTGGCTGCTGCACTGCTCCGCGGCGTTGGCCAATGGTTTCCCGCAGGTACCGGTCTTCGCCGCGTTCCGCGACGAGATGCACCGGCTGGTCGAACTGGCCGCCGACGACATGGCGTCCCGGCGCTTCGGCCGGCTGACGACCGCCCTCGCGCTGGTCGGACTCAACGAGGACCGGGGCGTGTTCGACCCGTGCCGCGCCCACGACGGACAGGTGCCGCGGCGCGTCAACAGGCTGCTGGAGCCGGTGGAACGGCTCACCGCGGCGCACCGGCTCCGGCTCACCGCCGCGGCCTCGCTGGTCCCGGTCGTTCCCCTGCTGGTGGCGTTCGTACCGGCGATCGGCACGCTGCGACCGTAGGCCGCGCCCGACTGTTCCCGGCCGCGCCCGACTGTTCCCGGCCGTGCCCGATTGTTCCCGGCCGTGCCCGTAGGCCGGTCGGCGCCCGGTGATCCGACGCGAAGGGCCGGACGGCCCGGGGACACGGGTCGGTCCCGGCCGGAATCAACCGTCCGTGCGGGGCCGCATCCGCCGGAATACGGGCGGTTGCGGCGAAAATCGCCGCATGTCCTCTCCTGCCCCACCCCCGGCGCGGCCTTCCGGACCGGTGACGGTCAGGCGCGCCGTGCGGACCGGGACGGTCTGCGGTGTGCTCGCCCTCGTCCTGCTGGTGATGGTGACCACGGCCTGGACGCCCCTGGCGACGCTGGACCACGCCGTCGCCGAAAGCCTCCACCGCCGTGCGGTCGCCCGGCCCGGGGAGGTACGGGCCGCCCGGGTGCTGACGGACTGGGTGTGGGATCCGTGGACCGCACGCGCCCTGATCGCGGTCGCCGTCGTGGCGCTGTGGTGGCGCGGGGCCCGGCTGCTCGCCGGCTGGATCGCGGCGACCATGCTCTTCTCCGCCCTCCTCCAGCAGGGCGTCAAGGCGGCCGTGGGCCGGGACCGCCCGCACTGGCGGGATCCGGTTGATTCCGCGCAGTACGCGGCGTTCCCCTCGGGCCACGCTATGTCGGCGACGGTGGCGGCAGGCCTGCTGCTGTGGCTGCTGTGGCGGGCGCGGCCCGCTCCCCCGGCCCGGGAAGCGGCGGTTCCGGTGGCCTGCGCCTCCTCGGCATGCGTCGTTCTGGCGGGTGTCTCGGTGGTGGGTGTCTCCTTCACCCGGGCCTACCTGGGCGTGCACTGGCTCTCGGACGTGGTGGCCGGGGTGCTGCTGGGGGTGAGCGTGGTGGCGTTCTCGGTGGCAGGTCACACGGTGGTCCACGCCCGGTCGGACGGCGGCCGGAACGGGGCGGGGAATTTGTCACCCCGGTCCTGAGGGCGGCAGGATCGGCCCCATGACGATCAAGGGCGTGCTCTTCGACTTCTCCGGGACCCTCTTCCGCATCGAGTCGGTCTCCTCCTGGCTCCGCGCGGTCTTCGACGAGCAGGGCACGAAGACCGATGAGGAGAGCTTCGACCGGTACGTCCACGGGCTGACGGAGGCCGGAGCGCTGCCGGGCGGGCCGAGCCCCGTGCGCGTACCGGCCACGCTGGCCGAGGCGTACGCGGCGCGCGACGAGAGCGCCGAGCTGCACCGCGCCGCGTACTCGGGTCTCGCGCGCGAGGTCGAGCTGCCCGGTGAGGGGACGCACGACGCCCTCTACGCGCGCCACATGTCGCCGGACGCCTGGCTCCCCTACCCGGACGCGGCCGAGGTGCTGCGCGGTCTGCGGGCGAACGGCACCGCGGTCGGGGTGGTCAGCAACATCGGCTGGGACCTGCGCCCGGTCTTCCGGGCCCATGGGCTGGACGAATTCGTGGACACGTACGTCCTCTCGTTCGAGCACGGTGTGCAGAAGCCGGACGTGCGGCTCTTCCGTACCGCGTGCGAGCGCCTCTCCCTGCGTCCCGAGGACGTGGTGATGGTCGGTGACGACCGTCACGCGGACGGCGGCGCCGCCGCACTGGGGTGCGGGGTGCGTTTCGTGGATCACCTGCCGGTGACCGAGCGGCCGGACGGGCTGCGGCGCCTGGGGCTGGTGACACCGGCGGGCAGCGACGCGGTGTGAGGTGCGTCGGACGCGAGGTACGTCGGACGCGAGGTACGACGAGTGTGAGGTGCGTCGGGTGTGAGATGTCCCGCCCGTCCGGCGGCCGGATCGCCGGATTCGGCCCCGTAGCCTGGTGGACATGTCCCGTCCTGCCGCTCCGTCCCGTTCCGTCCGTCCTGCCGCGGTGATCAACCAGGAGATCCGCGATCTGCTGCAGCGCTCGGACGGCCTCGTGCTGTCCGCGTCGGACGAGGCGACGTACCAGGGGCTGCTGGTCGAATGGGCCGCCGCGACGGGCACAAGCGCCCGGCGGCCGGCGGCCTGAGCCGCCGGCCGGGCCCGGGCGCAGCCGCGTCGGCCCGGGCAAACCCGCGTCCGGGCCTGCTGCGATGATTCCGGGATGAACGACCGGCCTGTTCTCCGCACCCTGCACCTTCCCGGCGCCGAGCTCTCTCCCACGCACGGACTCACCGATCTCCTCACCGCCTACCATCTGCGCACGGAGGAGGAGAAGGGCCTGGAGGTCACGCGTCCGGAGGACCTTCCCGAGCGGTATCGCTCCGAGATCCGGTCCCCGGCCACCGCGTTCGCCGATGATCTCGTCCTGCTGGCCCTCGACGGCGACACCGCCGTGGGGTGCGCGATCCTGACCGCCCCCGACGGAGACGGGCGCTCGGAGATCAAGCGGCTGTGGGTCGGCCCCGCCTTCCGCGGCGGCGGCGTGGCGTCCGGTCTGCTCCGGGAGGCGCTCGCGGCGGCCGAGGGGAACGGTGTCCGCACGGTGCGTCTCTCCGTCTGGAACTGGCGGACCGGCGCGATCGCGCTGTACGTCCGCCTCGGCTTCACCGCCGTCGAGTCCTGGGAGGACCGGCGTGAGCTCGTCTGCATGGAGCATCGCCTGAGCTCCGGAAAGCTGATCTGACTCCGGCGATCCCCTGCGCCGCCGGAATCAGCGGTTCCAGCATCCCCCGCCCCTGCTCACCGGTCAACGCATTACTCCGTCGTCAGCCGGATGACGCCGTGCGGTCCGCCCGGCCGGGGCCCGGCGGACCGCACGGCGGCTTCTTCTTCCTGCCGCGCCCCCCGATGTGGCGGTGGGTCAGCGGGCGAAGTAGTCGGGCTGCGTCTGGACGTTCAGCTCGTCGAGCCGGACCCGCTTCGCGGGGTCGGTCCGGCGGTCGTGCAGGGCGAGGACGTCCAGGCCCTTCGCGATGTCGTTGGAGTAGATGTAGCCGTTGTAGTAGTACGCCGACCAGGGGCCGGCCGTGGTGACGGCGTCGAGGTTGACGGGGCCGCGCTCGAAGTAGGCGATCTCCTTGGGCTTGCTGGAGTCGGTGAAGTCCCAGACGGAGATCCCGCCCTGGTACCAGGCCTGGACCATCAGGTCCCGGCCCTTGACGGGGATGATCGAGCCGTTGTGGGCGACGCAGACCTCGACGTCGGCCTGGTAGCGGGCGATCTTGAAGTAGTTGCGGAAGACCAGCTTGCGGTGGTCGCCCTTGCCGACGATGTCGTAGATTCCGTCGGCGCCCCGGTTCGGTCCGGTCGCCTCGTTGCAGGTGGCCGCGCCGCCGCCGCCGAGCTCGTCGGTGAAGACGACCTTGTCGGCGTCCTGGTTGAAGGTGGCCGAGTGCCAGAACGCGAAGTTCACGTTGTCCTGCACGCGGTCGATGATCTTCGGGTTGGCCGGGTCCTTGATGGAGAAGAGCAGGCCGTCCCCCATGCAGGCACCCGCCGCGAGGTCCTCGGAGGGCAGCACGGTGATGTCGTGGCAGCCGGTGGTCTTGGAGACACCGGGGTTCTCCGGGGCCCCCGGGTTGCCGCCGTCCGGGAAGAGCACCGGGAAGTTCACGATCCGGGCCTGCTCGGGCGCCTTGCGCGGCACCTTGATGACGGAGATCCCGTCGTGCGGCGGCTGGCAGTCCGGGAACGTCGCGTTGGGCGAGTACGAGGACACGTACACGTACACGTCGTTGCGCTTCGGCACGATGGTGTGGGTGTGCGATCCGCAGGCCGTTTCGACGGAGGCGACGTACTCGGGGTGGCGCTTGTCGCTGATGTCGAAGACCTTGATGCCCTCCCACGAGGACTTCTCGGTGGCGGGCTGGGTGGTGCTGGCGCAGGAGTTGTCGCTGCGCGAGGAGTCGGTGGAGAGGAAGAGCAGGTTCCCGGAGACCGAGATGTCGTTCTGCGAGCCGGGGCAGAGTACCTGGGCGACGGTCTTCGGCTTCTTCGGATTGCTGATGTCGAAGATGCGGAAGCCGTCGAAGTTGCCGGCGAAGGCGTACTTGCCCTGGAACGCCAGGTCCGTGTTGATGCCCTGCAGCGCATCCTTCGGCACGTTGACGAGGTGCTCGATGTTGTCGCTGTGGACGATCTCGTCGACGCCGGGTATGCCGCCGCTCGCGATGGCCGCCTCCGCCTGGGCGCGGGTGTCCGACGGCACCGCCGCGGCCGCACTCGTGGTGGTGTCGCCGGGTTCGGGTGACGCGACGGCGCTGGTGGCTGTCAACAGCGTCGCGAGGAGCCCGGCCGCGGCCGCTGCCACGCCCAGTCGTCTCCGTCGCACGCGGGTGGTGTGCAACAAGGTCACTTCTTCCTCCCTTGATGCCGTTCGGGGTCGAACGGTTCTCGGTCCTCGGAAGTATGGCTTCTTCCATGTACACATCAACAGTTGGCAACAGAGACGTAATGAAGCTTTTTGATCAACATGGCGCGGAAGCATGCTAGTTGTTGGTCATCAACACTCCCTTTGGCAACGGAGGCCGCCGTGCTGTTCGACCGACAGACGTTCCGCCCGCGCGCGGCGGCCCTTGCCGTGGCCGCGATCGCCGCCGCGTCCGTACTCGCCCTCTCCTCGTGCGACGCGGACGAGGAGACGTCGTCCCGGAAGAACACGGGCCTGAGCGTCGTCGCCCCCGGGAAACCCGGCGAAGAGGCCAGAACCCTCACGGCGGACGAAGCCCGGAAGGAGGCGGTCACCGACACCCCGAACTCCGCCGACTTCCAGTACGTGCAGAGGATGATCCACCATCACGAACAGGCCCTCGTGATGACGGATCTGGCCGCGCGGCATGCAACCTCGCCCTCGGTGCGCCGGCTCGCGGAGCGCATCTCGGCCGGGCAGAAGCCGGAGATCGAGGCCATGCGAGGTTGGCTGAAAGACAACAACGGCGAAGAGCGTGCGGCACACGATCACGCGGCGATGCCCGGCATGGCGACCGAGGCGCAGCTGGCGCGCCTGAAGGCCGCGCGGGGCAAGGCGTTCGACCAGCTCTTTCTCACCCTGATGATCACTCATCACCAGGGGGCCATCGCGATGGCCACAGGGGCACTCACCGACGGCAACAACGTCCGGGTGGAGGAGATGGCCACCGACGTCGCGGCACAGCAGGCCGCGGAGATCGACCGGATGCGGGCGCTGCAGGCCTGATCCGCCGCCGGAACCGGCTCCGCGGACTCGCCGTTCAGGCCGGGTGCTTCACCGGTCGGGCTCCCGGAAGTCGTGCCGCTTCCTCGTCGGCCGCCCGCAGGACACTGTCGAGCAGGCCGGGGAAGAGCTTCGCCAGGTCGTCGCCGCGCAGTTCGTTCAGCTTCGCGGTGCCCCGGTAGATCTGGTGGATCACCCCGCTCTCCCGCAGCACGCGGAAGTGGTGCGTCAGGGTGGACTTGGCGACCGGGAGTTCGAAGTACGAGCAGGCCAGC
Source organism: Streptomyces sp. NPDC001770 (assembly GCF_053596135.1). Classification (NCBI taxonomy): domain Bacteria; kingdom Bacillati; phylum Actinomycetota; class Actinomycetes; order Kitasatosporales; family Streptomycetaceae; genus Streptomyces; species Streptomyces sp. NPDC001770. The sequence continues at coordinate 15,297 of NZ_JBSFFN010000052.1, forward strand.
CCGGCCGAGGCGACGGCCATCTGCCGGACGATGCGGAGCCGTATCGGATCGGACAGCGCGTGCAGCACGTGCTCCAGCCGGATCTCGTCCAGCGCGGGATGGGCGAGCACACGGGCGCCGCCGGCCGCCGCGAGGCGTCCCCGGCTGAGGGACGCGGCAGGGACGACGGTGTCGCTGGCGGGGGTCACTGTGGGCTCCACTTCGTCCGAGAATCTCCATGGTACGAAAACCGCTGGGTGATGCCGTGCCGGACGTCGCTCCCGGCCTTGATCCGCCGGACACCGCCCAGCGGCTGCCACGCGGCGCGGGTCATCGCGCGGTGGCCACCACGAGCCGGGCCCGCGGGCTGCCGTCCGGGCGCGTCCCCAGGTCCGTGAGGGGGCTCAGGTGCACCGAGAATCCGGTGGCCGCGAGGTCGTTGAGCACGTCGGGCAGCCGGAACGTGCGGTAGTACATGACGAAGCGCGGGCGCCACAGGGCGTTGCGCACACGCATCGCCGCGTCGAACCCGAGGAGCGTCCAGTACGCGCGCGAGCCGAGGACCGGCGGGGCGCCCACCGGGAAGACGAACCGGCCGCCGGGCCGGAGCGAGGCGTGCACCTGGGCGAAGAGCGCGGGGCGTTCGCGCGGCAGGAAGTGGCCGAACGCGCCGAGGCTCAGCGCGAGGTCGAAGGCCGGTGCGAAGGGGAGGGCCCTGGCGTCGGCCCGCACCCAGTCGACCACGGGCCCGGGCGGGGCGACCGGGGTCTCTGCCCTTCTGCCCGGGACCTCTCCCCCTCCGGCCGGGTTCTCCATTCCTCCGGCCGGGGACTGCGCCCCTCCGCGCGGGGCCGTCACCGCGTCCGGCCGCGAGGACCGGCCGACGGCGAGCATGCCCGCGCTGAAGTCGACACCGGTGACCCGTTCGTGGCACACCTGGCGCAGCACACCGATGCCCGCGCCGGTGCCGCAGCAGACGTCCAGCCCGCGGGCGAACGGCCCGAGCGGCCCAAGTGCGCCGGTCACGGCGTCGAGGACACGGTCCGGGGTGCGGTAGGGCGAGTGGTCGAATTTCGGCGCGAGCAGGTCGTACCCGCGCTCGGTCGAGGAGAGCGCCTGGACGGCGAGTTCGCGGAAGGTGGGGCCCTGTGTGGTAGGCATCGCGGCCAGCCTACCGAGGAGCCCCCCTCTCCCCCGGCCGTCCGCGCTTCCCGGAAGGCGCGGACGGGGTTCCCCGGCACGGCGATGCGGGCCGGGGAACCCGTGTACCGGTCAGACCGAGCGGCCGTACTGGTTCGGGACGCGGACCTCGCCGCCCAGTTCGCGCGCCGCGCTGCGGGCGAAGTAGGGGTCGCGCAGCAGCTCCCGGCCGATGAGGACGGCGTCCGCCTGCCCGTCGGCGAGGATCTTCTCGGCCTGCACCGGCTCGGTGATGAGGCCGACCGCGGCGACCGGCAGACCGGTCTCGGTCCGGACGCGCTCGGCGAAGGGGACCTGGTAGTCGGGGCCCACGGGGATCTTCGCACGAGGCGCGTTGCCGCCGGTGGAGACGTCGAGCAGGTCGACGCCGTGCGCCTTGAGGTCGCGTGCGAAGCGGACCGTGTCGTCGCCGGTCCAGCCCTCGCGCGGGTCGTCCGCGTTCTCGGTGAGCCAGTCCGTGGCGGAGATACGGAAGAAGAGCGGCAGCTTCTCGGGCCACACCTCCCGTACGGCGTCCACGACTTCGAGCGCGAAGCGGGTGCGGTTCTCGAAGGAGCCGCCGTAGGCGTCGGTGCGGTGGTTGCTGTGCGGGGAGAGGAACTCACCGATCAGGTAGCCGTGGGCGCCGTGGATCTCGACCACCTGGAAGCCGGCGGCGAGCGCGCGCCGGGCGGCGTCGGCGAACTGCCCTACCACGTCCTCGATCTGATCAACCGTCAATTCGGTGGGGACGGGGCTTCCCTCGTCGAACTCCAGCGGGCTGGGTCCGAGCGGCTGCCAGCCGCCGTCCGCCCCGGACAGCGCGCCGCCACCGAGCCAGGGCGCGTCGGTCGATGCCTTGCGGCCCGCGTGCCCGAGCTGGATACCCGGAATCGTCCCCTGGGCGGCCAGGAACGAAGTGATCCTCCCAAACGCCTCCACCTGGCGGTCGTTCCAGATGCCGAGGTCGGCGGGGCTGATACGGCCCTCGGGGCTGACCCCGGTCGCCTCCACCAGGATGAGCCCGGTGCCGCCGACCGCCCGGGACGCGTAGTGCGCGAAGTGCCAGTCGTTGGGCACGCCGGCGTCCGGGCCGGCAGGTGCCGCGCTGTACTGGCACATCGGCGGCATCCAGACGCGGTTGGGCACGGTCACCGACCGCAGGACGTAGGGCTCGAAAAGGGCGCTCACGCCGGACTCCGTTTCGCAGGAACGACCGCGCCGCCGGGCGGGGGCACCGACGACGTTAGTACGAGATCCACCGTACTACGACGATCGGCGAACTAAGGAGGGGAGCCTCAGCGCGTTCATACAGCCGTTCACAAGGGGGCGCATGCAGCCGTTCGCACAAAGGGCACGCCATCGCGCCCCGCCCCTACCCCCGTCAGCCGTCAGCCGTCAGCCGCCGCCGCAGAGTGACCGGCGTCGCGGCGTCGTAGACCTGCGTCCAGCTCCGGCCGCCCCCGGACGTCCAGGTGACGTGCACGCTCGGCCCGTCGGCCCTGGCGCTCTCCACGGTCATCACGCGCGGGCCGTCCCGCACGTCGCCCCGGAGCAGCTCGTCCGCCCGTACGGTGACGGGGCCGGACGGACTGGAACGCTCCACGAGGTCGGCCGCGGCGAGGAGTGCCGCCGCCAGCTCCCGGGCCGCCACGGGGGTGCACCCGAGCTCCAGGCGCCGGTCCGGGGCCACGATCCTCAGCCCGACCCGGAGTGGATCGCCGGGGGCGCCGGGCTCCACCTCCCAGGCCGCCGCCCGGCCTTCGGCGTCCTCGAACCCGCTGCTCATCCTGGTGCTCCGCTCCCGCTCCGGGGCCGCGCGATCTGTGTACCGGGCCCGCCCCGGCATTCCAGCACATCCGCCACCTCCGCCACCTCGGTACGTCCGGTCCGACGCGCGGCGCCGCCGGGCGCCCCGCACCCCACAGCCCAACACCCCGCTCTCCACCGGCCCGGCCGCCGCCGGGCCGTCCCCGTACGGGTGCAAACTGGCGAATATCCGGTAACTACGGCGTTTCGGGAGGTTCGGCCATGACCGACGTTCTGCTCACGGTGGGCACGCGCAAGGGACTCTTCATCGGGCGCGGGCACCACGGCACCTGGGAGTTCGGCGCCCCCCATTTCAACGCGCAGGCCATCTATTCGATCGCGATCGACACCCGGGGCCCGGCGCCACGGCTGCTGGTGGGCGGGGACAGCTCGCACTGGGGGCCGTCCGTCTTCCACTCGGACGACCTCGGCGCGACGTGGGTGGAGCCCACCCGGCCCGCGGTGAGGTTCCCGAAGTTCACCGGGGCGTCCCTGGAGCGCGTCTGGCAGTTGCAGCCGGCCGGGCCCGAGGCGCCGGACGTGGTCTACGCGGGGACCGAGCCCGCCGCGCTGTTCCGCTCGGAGGACCGGGGCGAGTCCTTCGAACTGGTCCGGGCGCTCTGGGAGCATCCGACGCGTTCGCGCTGGGTGCCGGGCGGCGGGGGCGAAGGGCTGCACACCATCCTCACCGACCGGCGCGACCCCCGGGCCGTCACCGTCGCCGTCTCCACGGCGGGCGTGTTCCGGACCAGTGACGGGGGCGAGAACTGGGAGCCCGCGAACAAGGGGGTGTCCGCGGCCCATCTGCCCGATCCGGAACCGGAGTTCGGCCAGTGCGTGCACAAGGTCACGCGTGACGCGGCCGATCCCGACCGCCTCTACCTGCAGAACCACTGGGGCGTGTTCCGCAGTGACGACGGGGGCGACCGGTGGACGGACATCGGGTCGGACCTGCCGTCCGACTTCGGCTTCGCGGCGGTGGCGCATCCCCGCCGGGGCGGGACCGCCTACATCTTCCCGATCAACGCCGACATCGACCGAGTGCCCGCGCAGCACCGCTGCCGGGTGTTCCGTACCACCGACGCCGGTGCGAGCTGGGAGCCGCTGTCGCGGGGGCTGCCGAAGGGCGACCACTACGGAACGGTGCTGCGCGACGCGCTCTGCACGGACGGCGCCGACCCTGCGGGGATCTACTTCGGCAACCGCAACGGCGAGGTGTTCGCCAGCGCCGACGACGGCGAGACATGGACGCAGCTCGCCGCCCATCTGCCGGACGTGCTCTGCGTCCGGGCCACGACCCTGGCGCCGTGACCCGGCGGCGCGTACCGGCCGCAGGCACCACTGGTCAGCAGGCGTACCGACCGGGCAGTTGATCGTTCCGGCCGTACGCCCAGTAGAGTGCGCCCGTGGCAGCACGACCGTTGAAAGAAATCATCGAACCCGGCTGGGCCGAGGCCCTCGATCCGGTGGCCGGGCGCATCGCGGCCATGGGCGACTTCCTCCGTACGGAGATAGCCGCGGGTCGTACCTACGTCCCGTCCGGCGCGAACGTCCTGCGGGCTTTCCAGCAACCCTTCGCCGACGTGCGGGTCCTGATCGTGGGTCAGGACCCGTATCCGACGCCGGGTCACGCGATCGGGTTGAGTTTCGCGGTGGCGCCGGACGTGCGTCCGGTGCCGGGAAGCCTCGACAACATCTTCCGCGAGATGCACAGCGACCTCGGACTTCCCCGGCCGTCCAACGGCGACCTGACGCCCTGGACCCGCCAGGGGGTGCTTCTCCTCAACAGGGCTCTGACCACGGCGCCCCGGCGTCCGGGCGCCCACCGCGGCAAGGGCTGGGAAGAGGTCACCGAGCAGGCGATCCGGGCGCTCGCCGCGCGCGGCACGCCGCTGGTCTCGGTGCTCTGGGGGGCGGATGCCCGCAGGCTGCGACCGCAGTTGAGCGCCTACCCGGCCATCGAGTCCGCGCACCCCTCCCCGATGTCGGCGGACCGCGGCTTCTTCGGCTCGCGCCCCTTCAGCCGGGTCAATGAGTTCCTGGAGCGCCAAGGGGCGCAGCCGGTGGACTGGCAGCTGCCGTGACACCGCTCGCCGAGGCGTACGTGGTCGGGGTGGACTCCGGCGGGTCCGGGCTCCGGGTCGCGCTCGGCGCCGCCGGTGCCACCGGTCCCGCTGCCACGGCCGTCTGCCCGGAGCCCGTGCGGACCGGCCCCGGCGGCATCGACGCCGACCATCTGCTGGGCCAGCTCCTCCCCGCGGTCGACCGGTTGGCGCGTGACGTCACCGGTGCGCGGACGCCCGGCGGAGCCGTGCGCGTCGCGGCGCTCGCGGTGGGGGCCGCCGGGATGGCGACCCTGGGTGACGATCTGCGCGCGCGGCTCCCGCAGGCGCTGGCCGCGTCGCTCGGGGTCAGGCTGCTGGCTCTCGCGGCGGACGGGGTGACCGCGTACGCGGGTGCGCTCGGGCAGCGTCCGGGCGCCGTCGTCGCGGGCGGGACCGGAATGATCGCTCTGGGCACCGACCTCGGCGCGTGGCGGCGGGCAGACGGCTGGGGGCATCTGCTGGGCGACTGCGGGGGCGGTGCGTGGATCGGCCGGGAGGGCCTGGACGCCGCGCTGCGCGCGCACGACGGCCGGCGCGGCGGCTCTCCCGCCCTGCTGGCGCGACTGCGGTCCGTGTTCGGTCCGGCGGCCGGACTGCCCGGCCTGCTCTATCCCCGCGCCGACCGGCCGGCACTGCTCGCGTCGTTCGCCCCCGAGGTCGCCGCGTGCGCCGGGGAGGATGCCGTCGCCGGGTCGATCCTGCGTCGTGCGGCCGCGCACATCGCCGAATCGGCAGCTGCCGTGTGTCCGCGGGTGGAGGTTTCCGGAACCGGGGACCGTACCACGGGCTCCGGCGGGGAGACCGCCGAAGTAGCTCTTACGGGTGGCCTGTTCCGGATGGGTGATTCGCTGCTCGGGCCACTGCGCGAGGAGTTGGGGCGGCTGCTGCCGCACGCGTCGCTGGTGCCTGCCGCCGGAGACCCTCTCGCCGGTTCGCTGCTGATCGCACGGGCTCTGGCCAGGTCGGACCTTCGGCTGCCCCGCCACCCGACCCTGCTGCACGTCGTCGGGGACGGCCTCGGTGACAGCTGAGGAACAGTCATGGAGGCCAGACAGAGCGGGGCAGTTGACCGGTACGTCACTCATCGGACATAAGCGGACAGATGACGCCCTGCTGGACCCTCCCTGAACGAGGGGGCAACCAAAACCAGTAGCATGCGGCGCCATGAGCACCCCCACTGGGCCCGCTTCCGGCCTGCCTGTACGAATGCCGCGACCTCGCCAGTCCGGACGGCACCGCCGCCCGGAGCCCGTGGTCGCACCCGAGGGCGCTGCCGCGCTCGTTCTCGCCGTTCCCGGCACCCCTTCCCCGGCCTCCCGAAGCGTGGCCGAGGAAGTCATCAGCATCGCCCGCTCCGAGCTGCCCGGCCTCAACGCGGTCATCGGCTACCTCGAAGGCGACGGCGAGGAGTTCCCGGCGCTCGCCGCCGTGCTCGCCCAGCAGGCCACCGAGCGCGTCGCGGCGTACGAGCAGGCCACCGCCGCGGGCCGCGAGGTCCCGGCGCCCGAGGGCCCGTCCGCCGTGGTGGTTCCGCTGCTCGCGGGACCCGACAGCGCCCTGATCCGCCGCATACGGCAGGCGGTCATGGAGAGCGGCACACAGGTCGAGCTGACCGACGTGCTGGGTCCGCACCCGCTGCTGGCCGAGGCGCTGCACGTGCGGCTGTCGGAGGCCGGTCTGGCGCGCGCCGACCGCGCCCGGCTGTTCACCGTGGCCACGGCCGCGGACGGCATCGTGCTGGCCACGGTGGGCGGCGACGAGGCCGTGAAGGCCGCCGGGATCACCGGCATGCTGCTGGCCGCCCGGCTGGCCGTGCCCGTGATGGCGGCGGCGCTGGACGTGGAGGGCTCGGTGTCCTCGATCGCGGACCAGCTGAAGAACGCGGGTTCGGCCCAGCTCGCGCTGGCGCCCTACCTGGTGGGTCCCGAGGTCGACACGGGTCTGCTGGACGCGGCGGCGAAGGAGGCGGGCTGCGCGACGGCCGAGCCGCTCGGCGCGTACCCGGCGATCGGCAAGCTCGTGCTGTCCCTGTACGCCTCGGCGCTCGGCATCTCCCCGGCGATGCCCCAGGGCGTCCCGGCGCACTGATCGCGCGCTCCTGACGGCACCGTGCGGTGGGTGCCCGCCTCGAAGGGGGTACCCACCGCACGGTGCCGGCGGACGCGAGCCCGGACTCTGGCTCGGTTTCAGGCGCGGACGAAGAGGACGCAGGAGGCGGCCGGTGCGTCGATCGAGCCCGCGTGGCTCGGCACACCGGTCTCCTGGTCGACGGCGAACCAGCTGACGTCGCCGGAGCGCTCGTTGGCCGCGTACAGCCACTGCCCGGTGGGGTCGAGCGCCAGGTCGCGCGGCCAGTTGCCGCCGCAGGGGACGGACGCGACCAGCTGCGCCTTCTCGCCCGTCTCGTCCAGGGTGAGTACGGAGATGCTGTCGTGCCCCCGGTTGGCGGTCCAGACGAACCGTCCGTCGGGCGAGACGACGACCTCGGACGGGTACGTGCGGTCCGGGGCCCCGGACGCCTCCTCGGGCAGCACCGGAACCTCGTGGAGCGGCTCCAGCACTCCCGAGGCCGCGTCCCAGCGGCAGACGGTGAGGGTCGGCTCCAGCTCGTTCAGCACGTAGGCGTGGCCGCCGGCCGGGTGGAAGGCGAGGTGGCGGGGTCCGGTACCGGGTCGCAGCGCGGTCTCCCCGTGCGGACGCAGTTCGCCGGTGACCGGGTCGACGGCGCCGACGTACACCGAGTCGGTGCCGAGGTCCACGCTGAGCAGCCAGTCGCCCGACGGGTCGGGCAGTACCTGGTGGGCGTGCGGCTCCGTCTGGCGTTCGGCGTCGGGGCCGCTGCCCTCGTGCTGCTCGACGAAGACGGCGGCGCGCAGCGACCCGTCCTCCCGGAGCGGCAGCACGGTGACGCTGCCGGAGCCGTAGTTCGCGGTGACCAGGTGGTTCGCCGCGAGGGTGAGGTGGGTCGGTCCGTCACCGTTCACCGAGCGCAGGCAGCCGCCGACGAGCCGGGGCACCTCTCCGCTGATGTCGAGAGCGGCGGCCGCGCCCTCGGACGCCTCGCTGACGGCGTAGAGGATCGTGCCGTCGGCCGATGCCACGAGGAACGACGGGTCGGGGACGGTGTCGGTCGAACCGACCACCGTGAGCGCGCCGGTCTCCCGGTCCACCTCCGCGACGGTGATGCCCTGCCCGCCCGCGGAGGTGAAAGACCCTATGAACGCCCGCCCGGCGCTGTTGCCGCTCATCGCGCTACCCCTCTTGCCCGTACCTGGTGTTTTGGGTGCGGGCCGTGCGGTCCGCCCGGCCGACGGTAGCAGGGACTCGGCGCCCGGCAGGGCCAGGCACGGGCCGGTCCCGGTGCCGGGGCGGCGGTCCGGGGCGCCGGCGCGGCGCCCCGGACGGGAGGAGGCGGCTCGGGCGCTCAGGCGCCGGCCGGCACCGGCCCGGTCCGCCGCAGCGGTACGGCGAGCTCGAGCAGGGCCTGCTCGAGTGCGTGGAGGTGGGCGAGGACCGGTTCGGTCTCCCGTGCTCCTGGCGCGAGCGGGACGGTGTGCCGGTGGCGCAGGTCGGCGGCCGGCGGTTCGGTGAGCGCCTCGACGGCAGCCTCCACCCGCCAGCAGGCGGCGGCGAGCCGGGCGTCGTGGGAGGCCTCGGGGTCGGCGGCGACCGAGGCGAGCCCGCGCACCTCGCGGGCGCAGCCGTCGAGCAGGGCGAGCACCTGGCGTGCCCGCTTCTTGCGCGCCTTCATGGGGCTCAGCGGATGGACGAGCGGCGCCAGCGAGAGCCGTACCCGGCCGAGGATGGCCTCCAGCTCGGCCACCAGGGGCGCCGGGTCGGCGTCCGTGCCGCCGGCGAGGCGGGCCGCGGCCTCGGCGGTGCAGGCGTGCACGCAGCGCAGGGCCCGCTCCACCCACGCCTCGGTCACGGAGTGCGTGGTCACCGGGAGGACGAGGAGGACCGCAAGGACGGCACCGAGCGCGCCGACCGCCGTCTCGCCGGCCCGCAGGGCGAGGAGCGCCGGGTCGAGCACGCCGAGGAGCCCGTACAGCATGCTCGCCATGACGGTCACGCCGAGCATCATCCAGGTGTACGAGACGGCCGCTGTGTAGAAGATCACGAAGATGCTCAGCGCGACGACCACCGCCGCCGCGACCGGCTGGCCGTGCAGCGGTACGGCGACGGCGAAGCCGATCCCGATGCCGAGGACCGTCCCGAGGACGCGCCTGAAGCTCCGCACCACGGTCTCGCCGCGGGAGGTGGTGGCCACGAACACCCACCAGGTGGCGCCCACGGCCCAGTACCACCGCTGGTCCGACAGCACCTGTCCCGCCGCGAGGGCGAATCCGGCGCCGGTGGCCGCCTGCACGGCCTGCCGCGTGGTGATCCGGGCGAGTCCGGCTCCGCCGGCCGGGGCGGGCACGGCTGCCGGTACCGGCAGCCGTCGCTCGTAGCACCACGCCCCGAACCGGACGGCCGCCGCGGCGGCCACCGAGAGCAGTACGGCTCCGTACAGTTCCGGGATCCGGGCCGGCACGGCGTGCAGGAACTGCGCCATGAAGCAGGTCATGAAGGCGAACACCCCGAGCGAGTGCCCGCGCGGACCCCACCTGCGTGCGTACACCCCGCCTCCCACGGCGGCGAGGAACACCAGGTCCCGGGCGACGGGCACGGTGTGCAGGACGCTCGCGAGCACCAGCACCGGCAGCCCGATGACGGGCAGCAGCGCGGTCGTCACGGCCTGCCCGCGCACCGTGGGATCGCCCACCGTGAACAGGGCGAGCAGCGCGGACAGGCCGCCCGCGACCATGGCCACCAGTGAATGTCCGGTGATCCCGCACAGTACGACGGCCAGCCCGATACCGAGCACGGCCCTCCCCGCGAACCGCAGCCGCATCCGCCCGGGATCCGGCGCCATGAACGCCCTCCTCAGCAAGTCGCCCGCCCTTCCGTCCGTCGTCCATCTGTATGAGCGCATGAGAAAGGCGCTGCGGAGCCCCCTCAGGGGTTCCCCAGCGCCATCGCTCCGCACATCTCACCATCGACCCGGCCGACGGTTCAATCGACAGCGAAAAGGATGGGCCATTGGCCCAGGTTCTCGCTGTGCCGCTGAACCAGGGCAGAGCCAACGGATCACCGCCTGGCGCGCATGTCCGCCAGGGCCGTCGAAGCAGGTGCGGCGTCAGCCGGAGGACGGAGCCCTCGGTGCGGCGGATTCCCGGGTTGCGGCCCAGGAGGCGAGCAGGCGCAGGCCCTCCTCGGAGGGGGAGCCCGGTTCGGCCGTGTAGACGGTCATGGTGAGTCCGGGCTCGGCGGCCAGTTCGAGTACCTCGTAGGCGAGGGTGAGCTCGCCGACCACGGGGTGGCGGAACCTCTTGGTACCGGTCCCGTGGCGGCGCACGTCATGGGCACCCCAGCGGATGCGGAAGTCCTCGCTGCGGGTGGACAGTTCACCGACGAGGTCGTGGAGGTCCTTGTCGTGGGGGTCGCGGCCGGCCTCGCGGCGCAGGATGGCCACGGCCATGTCGCCGAAGAGTTCCCAGTCCGGGTAGAACGAACGCGAGGCCGGGTCGAGGAAGTTGAAGCGGGCCAGGTTTCCCTGGTTCTCCGGGTTGGCGAGGAGCTCGCCGTAGAAGGCGCGGGCGAGCGGGTTGGCGGCGAGGATGTCCGCCCGGCCGTTGCACACGACCGCCGGCCCCGCCGTGATCGCGTCGAGGGTCCACTGCAGGCTCGGGTGCGGACTCCACCGGCGGCCGGTCCGCCGCCGGGGACGCGTCAGCGCGTCGGAGCCGTCTGCGGCCTGGGCGAGGTGGAGCAGGTGGGCGCGCTCGGCGTCGTCCAGGTGCAGCGCCCGGGCGACGGACTCCAGCACGGCCGGGGAGGCGCCCGCGAGGTTGCCCCGCTCCAGCTTCGCGTAGTACTCCACGCTCACGTCGGCCAGCGCGGCGACTTCGCTCCTGCGCAGTCCCGGCACCCGCCGCCGCGACCCGCCGGGCAGCCCGGCGCGCTCCGGGGTGATCTTCGCTCGCCGCGAGGTCAGGAACTCGCGGACCTCTTCACGGTTGTCCACACTACGACGATACGGCCTGCTCCCCGGGGACGAGATGCGCGGCCGGTACCCCCGTCCCGGCGGGCACCCGCCCTGTGACCTGCGGTTCTTCGAGGACGCCTCGCGGCCGGCGGGCGCCCGGCGGCTCCGTACCGGGAGGAGCGGCCGGCCGGCCGAAGACTCCTCACCGGAAGGGAGCCCGGGGCCGAGGCGGCGGGTGGGACCGGTCAGAGCTGGTTGATCGGGCGCATCGCCAGGCCCTCGGTGCCGGCCCACCCGTTCACCCGTGCCGCGTCGTCGTAGGAGACGGAGTCGAGGCCGTCGGGCAGGTCGAAGACGAGCGTGCCGCCCAGTTCGGTGCCCTCGCCCGCGACCAGGGCGGCCGTGAACCGGTCGGCCCGGTCGTACTCCGCCTCGCCCCCCTCGTCGTTGCCGAAGACGTACAGCCCGGCGTACGCCTTGCCGTCCCCCGCGACGACGAGCGGTTCGGTGTCCGGCTCTTCCAGGGTCGCGACGGTCGGTGCGTCGTTGCCGGCCCCGAGCCGTACCAGCGGAGCTTCGTTGAGGACGCACGGCGTCCTGCCGCCGTTGGTGACGGTCAGCAGGAAGTGGCGAGGGGTCTCTCCGGACGAGTCCTGGAGCTCGACCGCGGTGGTGAGGCCGGTGACCTCGCAGTCCTGGTACCCGGTGCCGTTGCCGCCGCCGGTTTCGCCGCTGTCTCCGGTCGGCTCGGCACTCGCGGTGCCGCTCCCGGTACCGGCGCTACCGGTGCCGGAGTCGCCCGACGGCGCGTTGCCCTTCGGCGTGGTCGCCCCGGCCGACGCCTGGCCGGAGGGTCCTGCGGCCTCGTCGTCACCGCCGGAGGACTGGCAGGCGGTGGCCGTCAGCAGAGCCGCGGCCACCGCCGCCCCGACGAGGATGCCGCGCGGGCTCCGGCGTGCCGAACTGGCTCTGACCGTCTTCGAGTTCATGCCGTTCCCCTACTCCCCCGAGACCGGCCCCAGGACCGGCCGTCCGCAAGCTTTCCGGCCATGGTGAAGGTGGCCAATCGGTCGCTCCACCCGTAATCCGGCTCTGTTACAGCCTTCGGACCAACTGGGCACCTTGGCGTGACCCTGCCGAATTCGGCTCGGGCACCCACGGTCCGGTCCGCTGCCGGTCGGGCAGGACGCGGCGGGGTGTACTGCTGGTACACCCCTCACTGGTAACTCGCTCGCCGCGCGGAGAACGGGTTACCTGGAAGACGTGGCACTTCCCGGCCGCGGCGCGACGGCGCGGCGGCCCGAGGACTGCCCGCCCAGGTCGCACGGCGGCGTCGGCGAAGACGCCGCCAACCGCACCCGGGCCATTCGTACGGGCACCAGTGGCCCGTCCCCCAGCACGTAAGGAACCCCCCACATGCGCGGCGCAGTGATTCACGCCCCCGGCGATGTCCGTTTCGAGACCCTGGCCGACCCGAAGATCCTCCACCCCACCGACGCGGTCATCCGTACCGCCGTGACGTGCGTGTGCGGCTCGGACCTGTGGGCGTGGCGTGGTCTGGAGCCGGTCGGCGACCCGCACCCGATGGGGCACGAGTACGTCGGTTTCGTCGAGGAGGTCGGCAGCGGGGTCACCTCGGTCAAGCCGGGCCAGTTCGTCGTCGGTTCCTTCGCGACCTCCGACAACACCTGCGCGAACTGCCGCAACGGCTTCCAGTCGAACTGCCTGCACCGGGAGTTCATGAGCACCTGCCAGGCCGACTACGTCCGCATCCCCAACGCCCAGGGCACCCTGGTCGCCACCGAGGAGATCCCGGACGAGAAGTACTGGCCGAGCCTGCTGGCCGTCTCCGACGTCATGGGCACCGGCTGGTGGGCCGCCGAGGCGGCCCAGGTCGAGCCCGGCTCCACCGCCGTCGTCGTCGGCGACGGCGCCGTCGGCCTCTCCGCCGTGATCGCCGCGAAGGAGATGGGCGCCGGGCGCATCATCGCCATGTCCCGCCACGCCTCCCGCCAGAAGCTGGCGCTGGAGTTCGGCGCCACCGACATCGTCACCGAGCGCGGGGGCGAGGGCATTGCCCGGATCAAGGACCTCACCGGTGGCATCGGCGCCGACAGCGTGCTGGAGTGCGTCGGCACCGCCGAAGCCATGCGGCAGGCCCTGGGCTCCGCCCGCCCCGGCGGCAGCGTCGGCTTCGTCGGGGTCCCCCACGACGTCGCCGTCGACGGCCAGGAGCTCTTCTTCTCCCACGTGGGCCTGCGCGGCGGCCCCGCCCCCGTACGCCGCTACCTCCCCGACCTCATCGACCGCGTCCTGACCGGCCGCATCGAGCCGGGCAAGGTCTTCGACCTCATCCTCCCGCTCGACCAGGCCGCCGAGGGCTACCGGGCGATGGACGAACGCCGCGCGATCAAGGCGCTCCTCAGGCCCTGAGGTCCCGCCCCAGAACGTCACGCGGTCACCGCGGCCAGAACACGCACGTCCAAGCCACAAGAAAGAGGGAACGATCATGCAGATCACCCGGAGCTCGATCACCACGGCCAAGGGGCCCGCCGAATGGTTCACCGGCGACGTCTACATCGACGCCGTCGCGGCGGCGCCCGCGCCGTCCCGGGTCACCGCGAACCTGGTGCACTTCATGCCCGGCGCCCGCACGCACTGGCACAGCCACCCGCTGGGCCAGACCGTCTTCGTCACCGAGGGCGTCGGCCTGTGCCAGCGCCGGGGCGGCCCCGTCGAGATCATCCGTCCGGGCGAGCGCGTACTGTTCGAGGCGGGCGAGGAGCACTGGCACGGCGCCGCACCCGACCGGCTGATGGTCCACGTGGCGATCAACGAGGGCGACGCCGACCACGCCGTCGTGCACTGGCTGACCCCCGTCACCGACGAGGAGTACACCGCCACCCCGGCGGCCGGCTGACACCCGCCCGACTCGACCGCCGCCGCACCCGCAGGACAAGGAATCCCCCCATGCTCGTCAACGCCTACGCCGCCCCCTCCGTGGGGGAACCGCTGGTGCCCACCACCATCGAGCGCCGTGCCGTCGGCACCAACGACGTACTCATCGCCATCCAGTACGCCGGTGTCTGCCACTCCGACATCCACACCGTCAACGGCGACTGGGGCCCGCAGCCCTACCCCGTCGTTCCCGGTCACGAGATCGTCGGCACGGTGGTCGAGGCCGGCCCCGGGGTCACCCGCCACCGGGCCGGCGACCGCGTGGGCGTCGGCTGCATGGTCGGCTCCTGCGGCGAATGCGCGAACTGCCTGGCCGGCGAGGAGCAGCACTGCCGGACCGGCATGGTCCCCACCTACGCGGGAACCGACCGCGACGGTTCCACGACCCAGGGCGGCTACTCCACCCACGTCGTCGTGGACGCCGACTACGTGCTGTCCGTGCCCGAGAGCCTGGACCCGGCCGCCGCCGCTCCGCTGCTGTGCGCGGGCATCACCACGTACGCCCCGCTGCGCCGCTGGGGCGCCGGACCGGGCAAGAGGGTGGCGGTCGTCGGTCTCGGCGGCCTCGGGCACATGGCGGTCAAGATCGCCCACGCCCTGGGTGCCGAGGTCACGGTGTTGTCGCAGTCGCTGAAGAAGCAGGAGGACGGGCTGCGGCTCGGTGCCGACCACTACTACGCGACCTCCGACCCGGAGACCTTCTCCCTGCTGGCCGGCCGGTTCGATCTCATCGTCAACACCGTCAGCGCCGACCTCGACATCGACGCCTATCTCGGCCTGCTGACCCTCGACGGCACCCTGGCCAACGTCGGCGCCGCCCCGGGCCCCTTCACGGTGAGCGGGTTCCTCCTCGGCAGCGGCCGGCGCAACCTCACGGGTTCCATGATCGGCGGCATCGCCCTGACCCAGGAGATGCTCGACTTCTGCGCCGAGCACGGGATCGGCAGCGAGATCGAAGTGATCTCCGTCGACCAGGTCAACGAGGCCTACGCGCGCGTCCTCGCCTCCGACGTCCGCTACCGCTTCGTCATCGACACCGCCACCCTCGCCTGATCCACGGGCCCGGAAGCGACCGCGAAGCGCTGTGCCATCGGCCCAGCGCTTCGCGGTTTTCCGGCCCGTACGGCTCAGAGCGCGCCGGGCGGACCGGGATAGGCTCGGGGCACCGTACTCACCCTCCGAGAAGGCAGACACACCATGACGGTGGACGCTCTCGACACCCGTATCCTGCGGCTCCTCATCGAGCAGCCGCGTACCAGCGCACGGGAGCACGCCCGCATCCTGGGTGTGGCCCGGGGCACGCTCCAGGCCCGGATGGACCGGTTGGAGCGGGACGGCGTGATCACCGGTACCGGTCCCGTCCTCTCCCCCGCCGCCCTGGGCCACCCCGTGCTCGCCTTCGTCCACCTGGAGGTCACCCAGGGGCACCTGGACGAGGTGGGGGACGCGCTGGCGGAGGTTCCGGAGATCATCGAGGCGTTCTCGACCACCGGCGGCGGGGATCTGCTGACCCGGGTCGTGGCGCGTGACAACGGCCATCTGGAAGACGTGATCCAGCGGCTCATCCAGCTGCCCGGCGTGGTGCGGACGCGGACCGAGGTGGCGCTGCGCGAGCGCGTGCCGCACCGGGTCCTGCCGCTGGTGGAGGCGGTGGGCCGGACGGCCGCGGTACGCGGCTGAGCGCCGGCCCACGGGGCACGGCCCCGGACCGCCCGGCGGCGCACCGTCCGTTGGGCCGCCCGCCCGGCGAACGTACGCCGCACGCCGGTCACTTGCCACCGGACGTGCTGTCAGGGGTGCCGCGCCCCGGGCATCGGGCCGCAGCCGGGTACCCGGAGAGGTACCGGAACTGACCGGCCGTAACATCGTGTCCACCGGACAGATATCCTGATCATCGCCGCGAGCCCCGCCCCGTCCCGCTCCTCGTGAGCACGACCCGTGCGTCGCCCCGGCTGACGCAACGGGCCACAATTCGAGATAGGTGTACAGGTGCTGGTAGCTGATCGGTACCGGTTGGTGTCCCCCATCGGTCGTGGTGGCATGGGCGAGGTGTGGCGGGCGACGGACGAGGTCCTCGGCCGCGCCGTCGCCGTCAAGCTGCTGCTGGGGGACCGGGCCGACTCCTCTTCCACCGCACGTTTCCGGCTGGAGGCACAGACGGCCGCCCGGCTGAGCCACCCGCACCTGGTGGCGGTCTTCGACTTCGGTACCTGGGAGGACCGCCTCTATCTCGTGATGGAGCTGGTCGAGGGGCGCAGTCTCGGCGATCTGCTGACCGCGCAGGAGAATGTCCACCCCGAGCAGGTGGCGCGGATCGCGGGCGACGCCGCCGCCGGGCTCGCCGCCGCCCACCGGCAGGGTGTCGTGCACCGGGACATCAAGCCGGGCAACCTCATGCTGGACGCCGAAGGCTCCGTGAAGATCGGCGACTTCGGGATAGCCCAGTTCGTCGACGATCCGTCGACGGCTCTCACGACGGCCGGCCAGATCGTGGGGACGAGCCTGTATCTGGCACCGGAGCGGGCGCTCGGCCGGACGGCGGGCGCCGACTCCGACATGTACTCCCTGGGCTGCGTCATCTACCACCTGCTGCTGGGGCGCCCGCCGTTCCGCTCGGACACCGCCGCCGCCACGCTGTACCAGCATGTCGACACTCCGCCCGTACCGCTGCGGGACCAGGGCGTCGACATCTCGCCGGCCTTCGACACGTATCTTCTGAGCCTGCTCGCCAAGAAGCCCGAGGAGCGGCCGACCGCGCAGGAGGCGGCCGACTGGTTCCGTACGGCGGCGTGGCGCGGGCGCGGTGAGCCGCCGAGGGCGGCGGGCGGATCACGCTCCGCCACGACGGCGGTCAGCGCCGCGGACGCGGGCGGTCCGGGGCACCGGACCGGGGCGTCCGGGGGACGGCGGCGGGCCGCACCGCCGGTGAACCGGGCGGCGCCCAGGGCCGGGAGCCGCTCCGGCAGCCGGGCGGCAGGCCGGGGTACGGCGAGATCCGGTGGCCGCAGGCTCGCCGCGAGCGAGGCCATCCGGCGGCGCCCCCGGGTGGCCAGCGCGGTGGCGGGCTCGATCGCGTTCGTGGTGGCCGTCTATCTCGGCACGGTGATCTTCGCCCCCGACTCCGGTTCCGCCGTACCCCCGGGCCCCGGCGCCTCGCAGGGCGTCACCCCGCAGGGCCAGGGCTCCCCCGCCCCCACCGCGTCCGACGCCCGGAGCGGCGGGCAGCAGGACTCCGGCGGCGAGGACGGGCAGGGCAACGACGACGGGCAGGGCGACGAGGACGGGGACGACTGAGCGCCGCCCCGGCCCCGTACCGACGCGTGCGGGCTACCAGCGGTCGTGCACGCCCGCGCGGATGCGGCGGTCGTAGAGGTCGCGCACCGCGTCCAGGGTCGGCTGCGGCAGCGGGGCGAGCGCTGCGGCGGCGGCGTTGGCGCGGGCCTGGTCCACGGAGCGTGCTCCGGGGATGACAGTGGTGACGCCGGGCTGCTGGATGATCCAGCGCAAGGCGGTCTGGGCGGGAGTGGCGCCCTCGGGCGCGAAGCCGGCGAACTCGGCGGCGGCCTCGATCCCGGTCGTGTAGTCGATGCCGGAGAAGGTCTCACCCTGGTCGAACGCCTCGCCGTGGCGGTTGAACGTCCGGTGGTCCTCCGGGGCGAAGACGGTCTCGGCCGTGTACCGGCCGGAGAGCAGGCCGGAGGCGAGCGGGACCCGGGCGATGATGCCCACCCCGGCGGCGAGGGCGGCCGGGAGAACCTTCTCCAGCGGCTTCAGCCGGAACGGGTTCAGGATGATCTGCACGCTCGCCACGCCGGGGCGGGCGATCGCGGTGAGCGCCTCCTCGCAGGTTTCGACGCTGACCCCGTAGGCGGCGATCCGCTGCTCGGCGACGAGGGTGTCGAGCGCGTCGAAGACGGCGTCGGTCGCGTAGACGCTGGTGGGCGGGCAGTGGAGCTGGACCAGGTCCAGGGTGTCGACGCCGAGGTTGGCGCGCGAACGGTCGTTCCAGGCGCGGAAGTTGTCCAGTACGTAGTTCTCCGGCACCTGGGCCTCGCGGCGCCCCATCTTGGTGGCGACGAAGACGCCGGCGTCCGGCCGGTCCTTGAGATAGCGGCCGATGAGCTGTTCGCTGCGGCCGTCGCCGTAGACGTCCGCGGTGTCGAAGAAGGTGACGCCCGATGCGACGGCCGCGTCGAGTACGCCGAAGGCTTCCTGCTCGCCCACCTCGCCCCAGTCCGCTCCGAGCTGCCACGTTCCCTGTCCGACGACCGATACGTCACGGCCGGTCCTGCCGAGAGTGCGCTGTTCCATGGAGATCATGTTATTGCGCCGCCCCGGACGCCCGGTGCGGTACGGGGGTACCGCCCGCCATGCGGCCGTCGGGGTGGGGCCGCACAGTGGAGGGAGGAGCGGAACGGCCCGCCTCGGGGACGACGGAGGGAGCCCGGCATGCAGAACGAATCCGCGACCCCGCTGCCGCGCTTCGTCGTGCAGATCCACGCGGCACGGCGCATGCACTTCGACTTCCGGCTGGAGGTCGACGGCGTACTGCGGTCCTGGGCAGTGCCGCAGGGCCCCTCGGACAACCCCAGTGACCGGCGGCTGGCGGTTCCCACCGAGGACCACGCACTGGAGTACCGCGATTTCGAAGGGGTGATCCCGCCGGGAGAGTACGGCAGCGGCACCGTCATCGTCTGGGACCAGGGCACCTACGTACCGCTCGGCCACGACGAGCACGGGGTCCGGGTGCCGTTCGCGGAGTCCCTGGAGCGCGGCCACGCCACGTTCCGGCTCGTCGGCGAGAAACTCCGGGGCGAGTTCGCGCTGATCCGGTTCCGTACGGGCCAGGAGCCGGACGGGCACGGCCAGGAGGCGTGGCTGCTGATCAAGGCCAAGGACGAGCAGGCGGTACGGGACCGGCCGGGCACACCCGACCCGTACCACGCACGCTCCGCCCGGACCGGGCGCACTCTGCACCAGGTCTCGGCCGCCGAGGACCGTCAGGACTGAAGGCCGTCCGGCGGATCAGGACCGCCCACCGAGCACCCCGGCCACCTCGGGTCCGTAGCCGACGTACGCGAAGCACACCACGCCGGTCCAGGCCAGGAGCGGCAGGAGAGAGCCGCGCAACACCGTCCGGAACGTGACCCGTTCCGGAGCCGGCGGAAGAGCGCGCTCATACCACACCCCGATGTGGTTCCTGGTCACACAGTTCTCGCGTCGCATGACCCCATCACACCCCCGGCCACTCCCCGACGGGGACGGCGGCCCGGCGGCTGGGCACACGCCTCGGCACCGTCCCGGCTGCGGCCAGGGGCTGTCCGGTGATCACTGGTGGGTGTGCGGATCACCGGACGGCCCTCAGTCGTTCGTCTCCGCACGTGACCGGCTGATCGCGTTCAGGTCGAGTGCGGAAGCCCGGCCGATCGCGGCGAACAGGAGGAGTGGCAGTTCCTTGTCGGCCTGGCCGACCGACAGCGCGAGCCAGCGATCGCCGTCGGGAAGCGGCCACACCCGCATGCTCACGGCCTGTTGGCTCAGGTCGTCGAGCGGCTCGGGCACCGACTCACCGTCAAGGGCGGCGCTGAGAAACGGTCCGAGCTCCACGACGGACGCGTCGCCCCACCGAGTCGTCAGCCGCGTTGCCAGGTCGTCGAGGCAGGCCATCAGCCCGGCCTCCGCCTCGACCCAGGCCTGCCCGTCGTCGTCCCAGAAGTCCCGGCCGACGTGCAGAGTGCGTACATGGTGCTGTGGCCCCCCGCTTCCGGTGGCGTCGGCACAGGCCGCCTCGGCGAAGGGCTGTGCGGCCAGCGCGTCGATCGCCGAGAGGTATTCCTCCGTGGTCATGGGCGCAGGTCAGCTCTGTCCTGAAAGCGACGCCGCCCGCCCGGAGGCGGACGGCTTCCGCGGACTCAGGCGCCCACGGTCCCGTCGACACCTTCACGCAGAAGGTCCGCATGCCCGTTGTGGCGGCCGTACTCCAGGAGTACGTGCGTCATCACCATCCGCAGCGACACCTCCTCGCCCCATCGTGGCTGGTACCCGGCCCGGTCCAGGGACTCCGCCTCCCGCTCGACACGGCGCGAGTTCTCCACCTCGGCGTCCCAGGCCGCGAACGCCTCGGCCCTGGTCGACGTACTCGCGTCGTACGCCGCTTGGAAGTCGATCGTGTCGGACCAGACCATGGGGGCTTCGTTGTCCTCGAACACCCGGCGGAACCAGGCACGCTCCACCTCCGCCATGTGCCGCACCAGACCGAGCAGTGAGAGCGTGGACGGCGGCATCGACTGCTGCCGCAGCTCCTCGTCGGTGAGCCCTTCGCACTTCATGGCGAGGGTGGCGCGGTGGTAGTCGAGGAAAGCCCGCAGCATGTCGCGTTCGCTGCCAAAACTGGGCGGTCCTATGCGATTGTCGCCGGTCATTGGTCATACTCCTCGTTCGCGCCTGCGCCGAAGGCCATTATCCGATCCCGCCGGCCGGACCTGACGAGAGGCCGCCGAACACAGGAGTGGGAAAGGCCCGGTGAAGCCCCGCGGCCGCGGCCGCCCCTGGGAACCGGCCGTTCAGGCCACGTCCGGGCCGGGGGTGTCGGCGAACCGGTCGACGAGGAAGCCGAGGCGCACCTCCTGAATGTCCACGGGGATGCGTCCGCTGTCCGACAGGACGGCCATGCCGTGCAGCGCGCTCCAGACCACTTCGGCGGAGAGTTCGCGCAGTGCGTTGTCCGGGCGGAAGCAGTTGACGAACTCGGCGAAGGTGGCCCGCAGCTGGGGCGGGGTTTCGGCGTGGGCGAACTTCACGTCGGTCGGCATGACGAACATGGCCCGGTAGAGAGCGGGCCGTTCGGCGGCGAACTCCAGATAGGCGCGACAGAGGCCGCGCAGGGAGGACCGCGGCCCGGGATCGGCCGTCCGGGCGCGCCGCAGGTGGGCGGTGAGCTCCACGAAGCCGTCGAGCGCGACGGCACGGACGATGGCCTCCTTGCCACTGAAGTGGCTGTAGAGCACGGGCTGGCTGTACTCGACGCGCTCGGCGAGCCTGCGCGTGGTCACGGCCTCCCACCCTTCGGCCTCGGCGAGTTCGCGGGCCGCTGTGACGATCAGCCGGTGGCGTTGGGCGCGTTCGCGTTCACGGCGCTCTCTGATGACGGACATGAAGACATCCTAGCAACGCTAGACATCCTGCCGTAGATATAACTATCGTCGACACAACAGCTAGCGCCGCTAGGCACCGAGCCGGCGGCCGCCGTCGAGGGGGAACCAGCCATGCTCACCACCATCGCCAACGTGCTCGCCGGACTGATCGGCGCGGGCATCGTCCTCATCGGCGTGCTCGGGATCGTCGCGCCACGGGGCTCGGTCGGATTCGGCATCCCCGACACCCCGGCCGACAGCCCGAGCTTCCAGGCATGGCTGACCGTCAAGGCCGTGCGCGACCTGGCCTGCGCGCTCTTCCTCTTCATCCTGCTGGCCGCCGGCCCGACCCAGCTGCTGGGCTGGTTCATGCTGGCCGCCGCCTGCATCCCCGTGGGCGACGCGTCGATCGTGCTGCGCGTCGGCGGGCCGAAGTCGGCCGCCTACGGCGTCCACGGCGCCACCGCCGCGGTGATGCTCGCGGTCGGCGCACTCCTCCTCGTCGCCGCCTGACCGATGCCCGCCGGCCGGAGTACGTCTCACAGCGGCCAGACCCGGGGCACCACCGTCAGCGCCACCACCAGGAACCAGAGGACGACGGGCAGGCCGAAGCGCCAGTAGTCGCCGAAGCGGTAGCCCCCGGGTTCGTACACCATGAGGTTGGCCGCCGTGGCCACCGGAGTCAGCATCGCCGCGGCGGCGGCCACCGCGACCACCATGAGGACGGGAAGCACGGAGACCCCCACGTCACGGGCGGCGACGGTCGCGATCGGGATGACGATCAGCGCGGTGGCGGTGTTGCTGACGAACTGTCCGAGCACGACGGTGACGAGGAAGAGGCCGGCGAGCAGCGCGTACTGGCTGCTGCCGGCGACGTCCACGATGAGCCGGGCGACGGAGTCGGCGGCGCCGGACTTCATGATCGCGGTGGAGAGGGGGAACATCGCTCCGACCATCACCACGGTCGGCCAGGAGACTCCCCCGTACGCCTCGTGCACCGAGACGACCTTGAGGAGGATCATCGCCACGGCGGCGATCAGGGCGGCGACGGCCGGGGAGACCAGCCCGGAGGCGAGCAGGATCACCATCGCGGCCATCACGGCGAGTGCCCGCCGTCCGGCGGGTCCCACGGGGGTGTTCTGGCGGCGGACCGCCGCCGGGGAGTCGACGAGCAGCAGATCGTCGGAGTAGACCGACGCGGTGCCGCTGAGCGCGGGCCAGGACCCGTGCAGCAGGAGGGTGTCGCCCGCGCGCAGCGTGACGGTGCCGGGGTCGGCGCTCTGTCCGTCCCGGTGCACGGCGAGCACCACGATGTCCTGGGCCTCCGTCAGCAGGCCGGGGAAGACGCGCGCGCCGACCAGTGACGAGCGCGGCGAGATCAGCACTTCCGCCAGCCCGACTTCCCGGTTGACGAGCGCTCCGGCCCGCTGTTCGCCCAGCCGGTCCCGTTGCGGTACCAGTCCGTGGAGCTCCGCGAAGGCGTCCAGCTCCTCGGGCGTCCCTCGCACCACGACCTGGTCCCCCGGGGCGAGCTCGTCGGTGCTGCGCAGCTCGTGGTCGTCCGAGTCCCCGCGCAGCGCCCCGAGCACGACGAGGCCGCCGTCCCCGGTGCCGAGCGAGGGGTACGTCGAACCGACGCACGCCGCACGCGGGGGCACCACGAGACCGCCGAGGTTGTCGCCGAGTCCGTAGTGCGCGACGAGGGTGAGGGTGTGGTTGCTCAGGTCCGGCGGGAGTGCGGCCGGACGTCGGGAGGGCAGCAGCCGGTCGCCGAGGAATACGGCTGCCGCGACCGTCCCGGCGACCAGCGGGACGCCCACCCAGAGGAAGGAGAAGAAACCGAAGCCCCGGCCGGTCACCTCCTTCGCCGCGTCGGACACCAGCACGTTGATCGGGGTCCCGGTCAGTACCAGCATCGACCCGGCGTGCGCGGCGAACGCCAGCGGCATCACGAGTTTGGACGGCGGCATGCCCACCCGGACCGCCAGCATCACGACCACCGGCAGCAGCGCGGCGACCGCGCCGTTCATGGTGATGAGCGCCGACAGGGCGGCGACGGAGACAAGGGTCAGCGCGACCAGCCGCCAACGGCTCCTCCCGGTACGGGCCGCGAGGATCTGTCCCGCCCTGGCGGTCACCCCGGTCACCTCGAGGCCCGCGCTGACCACGAACAGTGCCGCCACGAAACCCACCACCGGGTCGCCGAAGCCGGAGAAGATCTGGGCCGGCGTCAGCACTCCGATGGCCACGAGGGCCAGAGCGGAGCCGAGGGCGACCGCTTCGACGGGCAGGCGGTTCAGCGAGAACAGCACGACCACGGCCGCCAGTACCAGCAATACAAGGGAGGAATCGCTCATCGAATGATGAACCAGTTGAAATCGGTCACCAGGCGAACGTACTGCACAAGGTTCCCCCCTCGCACCGACCGGCGGCACGCGATCCGGTGCGCGCGGCGCGGGCGGGCGTCCGGGGTGCGGGACGGCGGCCGGGGTGCGGGACGGCGACCAGGGTGCGGGACGGCGGCCGGGTACCGGCCGGCGGATCGAGGCGCCGATCGTGTCCGGGCCCGGACACCCGAAACGGCCCGTCCCGCCCGACCGACCGGACACCACCCGGGCGCCCCACCCCGGTGCGACGGCGAAGTGGCCCGTCTGAGAGCGGTGTTCGGGGGTACTGGAGGTCGTGTCCCGCCCGGATGCGGCGGGATTCCGCGGACACGGCCCCCAGAAGGCCGTCTCCTTCCGAGAGGAACCCTTCCATGCTCGCCATCGTCGCAGCGGTCCTGTTCTTCATCTCCTTCCTGATCAACGCCGCGGACATCGCCACGAACGATGTCTTCTCGTCCGGCAACGTCATGCTGCTCGGCCTGCTCGCCCTCGCCCTGCACGTGGCGGGGATAGGCACCGGCTGGTCCGCCCGCCGGCGTTGAGGGGCACCCGGTCGGCCCGACCGCTCCAGCACCTCCGCGACCCCGCGCGCGGGGTCCGGTGGGCCGACCGGTACCTCCTTCGGGACCAGTCCAGTGGCACCGCACGGTCACGGGAGTGGGGGCGGGCCCGGCGTGGGCAGGCGTATGCCGTGTCCGGCCATTCCCACGATCAGGAGCGACATGCCCCCCAAGACCCCTCCCCCCCAGTACACCGTCCCCGGACTCTCCACGAAGGAGGGGGCCGCGGTCATCGACGCGCTGAAGCTGCGCCTGCACGCGCTCAACGACCTGGCCCTCACCCTCAAGCACATCCACTGGAACGTGGTGGGCCCGCACTTCATCGCGGTCCACGAGATGCTCGACCCGCAGACCGTCGCCGTACGCGAGATGGCGGACTCGGCGGCCGAGCGCATCTCCGCCCTCGGGGGCGAGCCCCAGGGCACGCCCGGTGTCCTGGTGGCCGAGCGCACCTGGGACGACTACAGCATCGGCCGGGCCGACGCGATCGCCCATCTCCGCGCCCTGGACCTCGTCTACACCGGTGTCATCGAGAGCCACCGGAAGGCGGTGGAACGAGTGGGTGCCATCGATCCGGTCACCGAGGACCTCCTGATCGAGCATCTGCGCGGACTGGAGCAGTTCCAGTGGTTCGTCCGCGCCCACCTCGAGACAAGCTCCGGGACCCTCAGTACCGGCGGTGCGTCCACCGAGAAGCAGGCTGCCCGCGGCACCGGTACAACGAAGCGCGCCCCGGCGCGCAAGACGGCGAACTCCCGGCGCACCACGAAGTAGTCCGGGCGCTCACCGGCCGGGCCGCGGGCGGGCACCGCGTCGTGATGGCCGACGACTTCCTCGACCCCCGCCTCACGCCCCTCCACGCCCAGGCC
>NZ_JBSFFN010000053.1:0-40221 GCF_053596135.1 Streptomyces sp. NPDC001770
CGCAGGGCGGCCTGCCGGGAACCCCCGCGCCCTGGCGCACCGGTACGGGCGCCCAGGCGTTCCGTCTGGAGGTCTGGACCGCGACCCCCCGCCCCCTGTGTGTTATCCCCGGATGAGGGCCAGGGCCTCGTCCCGTACCGCCGCCATCGTGGCCTCGTCGCGGGCTTCGACGTTCAGGCGCAGCAGCGGTTCGGTGTTGGAGGCGCGGACGTTGAACCACCAGTCGGCGGTGGCGACCGTGAGGCCGTCCAGCTCGTCGAAGGTCACGTCCTCGCGGTCGTCGTACGCGGCGCGGATCGCCGTGAGGCGGGCCGCCTGGTCGGCGACGGTGGAGTTGATCTCGCCGGAGTCGGTGTAGCGGTCGTAGGTGGCGAGCAGCGCGGAGAGCGGGCCGTCCTGTCCGCCGAGGGCGGCGAGGACGTGGAGGGCGGCGAGCATGCCCGTATCGGCGTTCCAGAAGTCCCGGAAGTAGTAGTGGGCCGAGTGCTCGCCGCCGAAGATCGCGCCGTGCTCGGCCATCTCGGCCTTGATGAAGGAGTGGCCGACGCGGGTGCGGACGGGGGTGCCGCCGTGCTCGCGGATGACCTCGGGGACGGACCACGAGGTGATCAGGTTGTGGATGACGGTGCCCTTGCCGCCGTTGCGGGCGAGTTCCCGCTCGGCGACGAGCGCGGTGACGGCGGAGGGCGAGACGCCCGCGCCGCGTTCGTCCACGACGAAGCAGCGGTCCGCGTCCCCGTCGAAGGCGAGCCCGAGGTCTGCGCCCTCGGCGACCACGCGGGCCTGGAGGTCGACGATGTTGGCCGGGTCGAGGGGGTTCGCCTCGTGGTTCGGGAAGGTGCCGTCGAGCTCGAAGTACATCGGTACGACGTCGAGCGGCAGGCCCGCGAGGACGGTCGGCACGGTGTGGCCGCCCATGCCGTTGCCCGCGTCCACCACGACCTTGAGCGGCCGGATCGCGGTGAGGTCCACGAGGCCGAGCAGGTGGGCGGCGTAGTCGGAGAGGGTGTCGCGCTCGGTGAGCGTGCCCCTGACGGCGGCCGGGGCGGGCGCCCCCTCCTCGGACCAGCGCTCCACCAGGGCGCGGATCTCGGCGAGGCCGCTGTCCTGGCCGACCGGCGCGGCACCGGCCCGGCACATCTTGATGCCGTTGTACCGCGCCGGGTTGTGCGAGGCCGTGAACATGGCACCGGGCAGGCCGAACGCCCCGGAGGCGTAGTACAGCTGGTCGGTCGAGCAGAGGCCGATCAGCGTGACGTCGGCGCCGCGCGCCCGGGCGCCCCGGGCGAAGGCACCGGCGAGGCCGGGCGAGGACGGGCGCATGTCGTGGCCGATGACGATCGCGTCCGCGTCGGTGACCTGGACGAACGCCGCACCGAAGAGTTCGGCGAGCGGCTCGTCCCACTGGTCGGGTACGACGCCGCGCACGTCGTACGCCTTCACGAGCTGCGACAGATCAGCAACCACGGCCGGTCCTCCTGGGGTCTGAGGGTCGTCCCGTGATCCGTCGAGGTTCGTCGCTCGGCATCGGACGCGGTGCGTCACAGCGCGGATGAACGATCGCATACGGGGTGCATGCGGACGTTCCGACAACGCGTCGAGGTGTCGTGGCCGGTGTCGTGCACCCACCACGGATTACGGGACAACCCTTGGGCTGAGCGCCCAAACTACCCGGCCCGGGTCACACCGCCACGGGCCGCCCACCAGCGGTACGGGCGGCAGGCGGGCGGGCGCCGTCAGGAGTCGGGGGAACGCAGGACCCGCAGGTGGCCCCGGCGTGCGACCTCGACGGGGTCGGCGGTGCGCGGGCCCCGGACGGTGCCCTCCTGGCCCCGGTCCTGCGGGCGGGCGGCCTCGCGGACGGCGTTGGCCAGCGCTTCGAGGTCGTCGGCGCTGTGGCGGGTGGGTGCGGAGGAGTCGGTGAGCCTGACCACCTCCCAGCCCCGGGGCGCGGTGAGGCGCTCACTGTGTTCGGCACACAGGTCGTAACAGTGGGGCTCGGCGTAGGTGGCGAGCGGGCCGAGGACCGCAGTCGAGTCGGCATAGACGTACGTCAGTGTCGCGACGGCAGGACGGCCGCACGCGGTGCGCGAACAGCGACGTACAGGGCTCACGATGTTGGACGGTACCGCACTCTTGAGCGGGCTGCGACGACTCACCCCCGGGCAGGGCCACCGTGTCGTTGATCGTCCCCGGTGGCAGCGGGTCTCCCGGGGGCCGTACCGATCCGCGGGCAAGCGGAGAGCGGCTGGTCACAGAGGTTCCGCTTGTGTGCGTACGTGGGCGCTCCGTGGTGACGGGAAGGGCGGGGCGTGAGGATTCGGTGATCACGAGCTGGGCCGAAAAGTGGCTCAACTTGGCCGGAAAATTGAGGTTGAGAACTCTCTCGGGGGATGCGCGGGTGCTGTGGCGCCACCCCGCGCCCGGGCGGCGGACCGCCCCCGCCGGGAGGGTTACGCTGCGTCGGTGATGGACAGTTCCGTACCTTCGCCCTCGCCCGATCCGCGGCCCCGGCGCCGCGACCGCCACGGCCGCGGCATGCGCGGGCCGGTGGCGCCGCCGCAGGTGCCGCTGTCGATGAGCCGCGCGGAGAGGTTCAGCGATCTCGTGCAGGACTCGGTGGAGCGCCTGGAGCGGCGGTGGCCGCAGCTGGCCGAGGTGGACTTCGTGGTGGCGGAGGTCCCGCTGACGGCCGAGGACACGGTGCCGCTGGGGCGCGCGGTCTCGGCGACGAAGGGGCAGCCCGCGCAGATCGTCGTCTACCGGCGTCCCATCGAGATCCGGTCGAAGTCACGGGACGAACGGGCGCTGCTGGTCCACGAGGTCGTGGTGGAGCAGGTCGCGGACCTGCTGGGGCTCTCCCCGGAGTCCGTGGACCCCCGGTACGGGCAGGACTGAGCCCCACCCGCACCGGAAAGGTCCAGCACCACCGGCCGGCGCCGCGTCAGCCGGCCGGCGCCGCGTCAGCCGGCCGGCGCCGCGTCAGCCGGCCGGCACCGTCAGTCGTCCAGCACCGTCAGGTCCTGCACCGCGACCGGGACTTCGACCGTGCCCCGGTCGTCCGGCAGCGTCTGCACGGTGAACATCTGCACGCCGTCCTCCGGGAGGGCGAGCGTGCGGGCCGCGTAGACCGGGCCGCCGGACTCCGTCTCCACCGTCAGCGCGTACGAGCCCTTGAGGCCGGAGGGCACGGGCGGGGTGAACGCGAGCGTCGTACCGCCCTTGACCGTGTACGACTTGACGGTCTGCTCGCCGCCCTCGCTGCCCGCCGAGGCGGTGACCTTCACCTGGGCCGTGGCGCCGGGTGCGACGAGCGACAGGGTCGAGCCCTTGGCCCGGTTGTCGGCCACGCTCGCCCGGGCGCCGACCGGCCGGGTGGCCGGGATGTACGCGATCTCCTGCGCGGAGCCCGTGCCCCGCACCACGCGCAGCGCGGCGACGATCGGGGTGGCCCGCTCGCCCTCGACCGGGGTCAGCCGCAGCGAGCCCGGCTCCTTCCGGGTGACGTTCTTCAGGTCGACGCTCGCGGTCATCCCCGACTTGACGTGCAGGGTGTCGTTGCCGGCCGGGGAGAAGGTCGCCGACTTCCCGACCAGCTGCACCTTGACGTCCGCGTCGTCCTCGCCGGGCGCGTACGCGATCAGCTGGACCGAGGTGGCGTCGGCGGGGATGCCCGGCAGCACCACGGTGGCGGAGGGGTCCGCCGAGGCGGTGAGCCAGTCGCTCCCGCTGTCCTCCCGGGCTCCCCGGACCACCGCGCCGACCCGGCCGCTGCGGGTGGTGACATGGGCGGTGGCATCGTCGACGGCCTCGCCGGTCAGGGTGGAGAGCAGCATGGCCACGCTGGAGTGCGCCGGGACCGCGATCCCGTCGCCCACGTCCGCCTTGAGGTCGCCGTCCGGGCCGAAGAGCTGGACGTCGACGATGGCCGCGCCGCTGTCCGGGTTGGTGAGGTGGATGTAGTCCTGCGCCTTGGCGGCGGTGCTGACGCCGGGGAACCAGAACTCCGTGTCGGGCGCCGTGCAGCTGACGCCGAGCAGCCCCCGGGTGGATCCCGCGGCGACCGAGGTGGTCTGCTGCGCGCTCCAGCCCGGTGCGAGCGCGCCGGTGGCGGTGCCGACCAGCGCGGGCGCGTCGGCGCCGTCGGCGTCGGCGGTGACGGGCTTTCCGGCCTCCTTGAGCGCGACGACCGTCTTCTCGGCGCTGCTCGCGCCGTCCTTGCCGGTCTTGTCCGCCTTGCTGCCCTTCGCGGACTTCTCGGACTTCTCGGTGGTGGTGTCACCGTCCGCGACGGGCCGCGCCTCCTTCAGCTCGGCGGCCGACTCCCCGCTCGCCGCCTTCCCTGCCGGGGTGTAGGAGGTGTACGCGGTCTCGGCGAGCTCGGAGTCGCTGGGCGCCGGGCAGAGCAGGCTGGACCGCTCGACGGGCAGCCTGGACGCCGACGCGGCCTTCGCCGGTGCGGAGTCGCCGGGCGCGTTGAACGCGGCGAAGCCGGTGACGGCGGCGAGGGCGACGGTGCCCGCGATGAGGGACAGGGGGGTGGACTTCACTCGGACTCGCCTCGCGATGCGTTACGGGTCTGCCACGGCGCCTGGTCCGGGGCGTTCGGGTCGACCTGCTCGTCGGTGTCGTGGACGCCGTACTGCTGCCCCGCGTACGGGTCGTACGGGGCCTGGGTCTCGTAACCCTGGTACTGCTGCTGTTGCTGCTCCTGCTGCTGCCCGTAGCCGTAGGGGTCGTAGACGTGTTGCTGCTGCTGGTACGGGTCGACCTGCTGGAACTGATCGGTCCCGTACTGGTCCGTCGTCGCGTACTGCTCGGGCTGGTACTGCTCCGCCGGGTACTGCTCCGCCTGGTACGGGGCGTACTCGGTCTGCTGGTACTGCTGCTGCCCGTCCCACTCCGCGTAGCCCTGCTGGGGAATCGCGGCGTACGCGCCGTCGCCCTCGGCCTGAGCCGGGGCGTAGGCGCCCTCCCCGGCCTGCGCCGGGATGTACGGGTCGTCGTCCTGCGCCGGGGCGTACGGCTCCGGCTCGGGCCGGTCGTCGGCGGCCGGGTCCACGCCGCTCCCGGGCGCGTCCGGCAGCGGGTCCGTACCGGCGGCGGGAGCGGTATCGGCGGCCTCCTCGGCGGCGGCCGCTTCGGCCTCGGCCGCGGCGCGGAGCCTGCGGGCGCGGCGTCCGTCGCCCTCGGCGGCGTCGGCTGCCGCCGCGGCGGCGGCTTCGGCGTCCTCGGGGAGGTCGTCGTCGACCTCGCGGCGGCGGCCCGGCAGGGCCATGACGACGAGGACCACGGCGAGACCGATCTGCGCCCAGATCCACACGGAGTGCGTGATCGGGGTGTCGTACGTGAGGTCGAGCCGGCCGCCGGACGCGGGGAGCTCGAAGCCCTGCGCCCAGCCGTCGACGGTCTTGCGGGTGAGGGACTTGCCGTCCAGGGTGGCCTGCCAGGCGGGGTCGGCCGCGTCGGCGAGGCGGAGCACCCGGCCGTCCTCGCCCGCCGGAATCCTGGTGTGGGACTCCACGGTGCCCGAGGGGACCATCACGCCTTCGCCCTCACCGGAGGCCGGGACGATCATGAGGCGGGAGACGTCCTGGTCGACCCGCCAGAGCGCGCTGCCGTCGAGCTGGCTGAGGCGGCTGAGGCCGGGGGTGGCGTCGAGGACCCGGCCCATCTCGCGCGGAGCGCCGTCGCGTACGAGGACGTACCGCACGGCGAACCCGCTGAGCTGGTGGCCCTGGTCGGCGCCGGAGCCGGCGACCAGGTTGGCGACGATCTTGTCGAGGTGACTGTTGCTGCCGGTCGAGCCGGTCAGTTCGGCGTCGCCGAGCCGGGCGCCGGACCCGCGGACCAGGGTGTACGAGACCGATCCCGCCGAGGTCCCGCCGAGCACCAGGGTGCGCGGCTGGTCGGCCGTGACGCTCTCCTCCGCGACGAACGCGGGGACCTGCACCGGGTCGCGGCGCTCCAGCGGTCCGGCGGCGCCGCCCGCCATCCAGGCGAGGGCGGCCAGCACCGGCGCGGCGGCGGCGGCCAGCGCGATCAGCGCGGCCACCGGCTGCCGCCAGCCGAAGTTGAGGGCGGCGACGCGGATGCGCGCCCCGTCCGCGCCCAGCAGGGCGGCGGCGATCAGCGCGGTTCCGTAGACGAGCGTGGCGGGACCGGCCCAGGTGGAGCCGTTGCTGAGGCCCGCGAAGAGCAGGCCGACGAGCGCGGCGGCCCAGGCGGCGCGGATCGCGGTCTGCCGTTCGCCGCGCAGCAGGGCGGCGAGGGCGGCGAGCACCACGCCGAGGAAGAGGACGGAGCCGCCGCCCTTGGGGCCGCCGGGGCTCAGCGAGAGCAGGTCGACGGCGGAGGCGGTGCCCTCGCCGAGGTCCAGGCCCGCCTCCCGGAGGAAGCCGGACGGCCTGCTCAGCAGGCTCAGCGACCAGGGGGCGAGGACGAGCAGCGGGGTGCCGGCGGTGGCGAGGAACCGGAGTCCGTACGCGGCGAGGTCCCGGCGGCGCAGGGCGAGCACGCCCAGGCCGAGGACGACGGCGAGCGGCCACACGATCGGGGTGAACGCGGTGGTGAAGGTGAGCAGCAGGGTGAAGGCCCAGGTGGCCCGCCAGCTGCCGCGCACCCGTCCGTCGCCGCGCAGGCCGTGGGCCGAGACGGCGGTGCGGGCCATCAGCGGGAGCAGCACGGCGAGCACGGCGGTGCCCACGCGTCCGGTGGCGAGCGCTCCGGTCACGGCGGGCAGGAACGCGTACGCGACGCTCGCCCAGGCCCGCAGCAGGCGGGACTCGATGAGCGGCCGGGACGCGAAGTAGGCGGTGAGTCCGGCGAGCGGCACCGAGCAGACGAGCAGCAGGGTCAGCGCGAAGCCGGTGGAGCCGAAGAAGAGGCCCGAGACGGCCGCGAGCACGCCGAGGTAGGGCGGGGCCGCCTCGGTGGAGCCGGTGACGACCGGGTGCCAGCCGTCCGCGAACCGGCCCCAGAGGTCGGAGACGGCGTCGGGCGCGGGCAGCAGGGCGCCGCCGGCGAGCGCGCCGCCGCCGAGCAGGCCGCGGCAGGCGAGCAGCGAGACGAAGAGCAGGAGGGCGAAGAGGACGGGGCCGGGTTTGCGGCCGATCCGCTTGAGCCGGGCGAACTGCTCGATCTCCAGGAAGTCGGCGTCGTCGCCGCCGGGGCCGGACTCGACGGCTCCGTGGCGCGAGCCGCCGGCGGCGTCGGCGTCGGAGCGGGAGCCGAAGTTGCCGGCGACCTGTTCGACGGTGGCGCGAACGGTGGCGCCGGGCGGCGGGAAGAGGGAGCGGAGTTCGGCCGGGTCGACGGTGCCCTTGCCGCGGGCGCGGCGGGCGGCCATGATCCTGCCCGGCCGGAGCAGGGTGCCGACGAGGCCGGTGACCTCGTCGATCGCCTGGCCGGGGACCTTGCCGACGAGGTAGGCGAGGGTGCGGAGCAGGGTGCCGACGACGAGGCGGAGCAGCACCCAGGGAAGCTTCTTGACCGGGGTGTTGGCGAGCATCGCGTAGACGGCGCCGGCCCGGTCGACGCGGTGCGGGCCGACGACGGAGCGTCCGGCGCAGTCGATGGGGCGGCGCTCGCGGGCGGCGGCCTCGGCGTGCCGCAGCACGGCGTCGGGGGCGACCAGTACCCGGTGACCGGCCTGGTGGGCGCGCCAGCAGAGGTCCACGTCGTCGCGCATCAGGGGGAGTCTGCGGTCGAAGCCGCCGAGCTGCTCCCAGACGTCGCGGCGCACCAGCATGCCGGCGGAGGAGACGGAGAGGACGGTGCGGACCTGGTCGTGCTGGCCCTGGTCCTGTTCGCGCCGGTCGAGTCCGGTCCAGCGGCGGCCGCTGTTGGCGATGGTGACGCCGACTTCGAGGAGCTGGCGGCGGTCGTACCAGCCGCGCAGCTTGGGTCCGACGATCGCGGCGTGCGGGTCGGTGTCGACGACGCGCAGGAGTTCCGCGAGGGCGTCGGGCTCGGGGGCGCAGTCGTCGTGGAGCAGCCAGAGCCACTGGACGGGTTCGCCGTAGGGGAGTTCCGGCAGGTCGTAGGCGTCGTCGCGCCAGGTCCTGGTGACGGGGTCCCAGCCGCTGGGGCGCTTGAGGTAGGGCAGGTCGTCGACGGTCGGCTCGCCCGCGGTGCGGACGGCTTCGTCGACGGCGGTGCCGAAGCCGGTCCGGCGCGCGAGGTGGAGCACGCGGTCACCGCCCAGCGCCTCGGTGACCAGCCGCGCGGAGTCGTCGGCGCTGCCGGTGTCGGCGGCGACGGCGTTCTGTACGGGGCGCTCCTGCCCGAGCAGCCCCGCGAGCGCGTCGGGCAGCCAGCGCGCGCCGTCGTGGGAGACGAGCACGGCGGTGACGACGTGCCGGGGGAACTCTGGGGCGACGGACGCGTTCGGCGCCGCCGGGTGACTCTGCACGGACATCGAGGTACGGGCCCTCCGGCCGGGTTCCGGGGGCGTTCCCCCCGGTGAGGCTGCATCGGTGTACACGCGCGCCCCGGCGGGGCGTTGGCGTGTCTCGGACGGGGCCCCACACTAACGGTACGGATCGGGGGCGATGGCGCCGAGCGGGTGAACCCCGGCCGCACCGCGCAGGGTATGGAGGCCGCCCGGCGGTGCGGACAGCAGTGCCCGGAGGGGTGGGGCCGGGGTGCGGTCACGCCGATGGCCCGTGGTCCGGACCCTGGGGGGAAGGGTCGGGGCCACGGGCCATCGGGAGGTCGCGCACGGGCGGGGTGCGTCGGGGCGGCGCCGTACGGAGCGGCGGTGGCCCCGCGGTCGTGCCGGGTGGCGCGGTGCCGGTGCCGCGCCGGATGCGGCGGGGCGGTGCGGTGGAGGTGTCGTGAAGGTGCGGAGCCGTACGGCCGGCCGGGCTGACCGCGCGTCAGGCCTGCCCGTCGCGGAGGGCTGGGCCCCTCGGAGCCGTACCGGTCAGATCGCGGCCTTCTTCAGGCGCCGCCGCTCCCGCTCGGAGAGGCCGCCCCAGATGCCGAACCGCTCGTCGTTCGACAGGGCGTACTCCAGGCATTCGGATCGGACCTCGCAGGCGAGGCAGACCTTCTTGGCCTCCCGGGTCGATCCGCCCTTCTCGGGAAAGAAGGACTCGGGATCGGTCTGGGCGCACAGTGCGCGCTCCTGCCAGCCGAGTTCCTCGTCCGCGTCCTCGACCAGCAGTTGCTGGAACAGCTCGGTCATGTGCGCCCCTCGTCTGTCTCTTACGTCCCCGTGACGTGACCGTCACTCTCCGTGCGGCCGAACAACACGAGTGAAATTACAAGTGTGTAGCTCTGAGCCGGTCAAGCGAGCTTCTGCTATTGGCCCTGGTATTCACTCTGCGGAACCAAACATACGCGGAAAGTTACCAAATCACCAAAAACGTGACATATGCCTAGGGCTCAGCCGCTGCCCACCTCTCCAACGAGTGAGACGAACGGAGTTTCCGCGCCGGTTCGATTCGATCACCGAAGCGACCAAGATCACAGACGAGTCACAGACCGTCAGCGAGGTTTGAACGACCGGACGATGCGCCACCTGTCCTGCCCCGCCGGTGCACAAACCTTTCTTCAGCCCGGGCGACCGGAAGGGGTGAAACATTGCCGCCAAATGGGACGCCGAGTTGACAGCGCGGGGAACGAGCCGGTCTCCTTGGCACCATGCCAGCGACCGTCGCGATGTACGCCACCCACGTCCGTGGGTTCCGCACCGCTGTCCAGGCCCGCTGTTGCTGTTCCAGCTGTCGCTGCTGTTGATGCCCTCGCGGCTCCGGCTCCGATCAGCGCTCACGCTCTGAATCCGAGTTCCCGCCTCCTCGTCCGTACCCCGCGCGCCCCCGCGCGGATGCGGCAGCGGCCGGACGCCACGGGCCTCCACCACCCCGCCCCCGGGCACCCCGCGCAGGAAACCGCCGTACGGCGCGTACCCGCGGGCTCTCCCGAGCACCACCACCGAGCCGCACCCCCACGCGCACCACCGATGCCGAGGACCACCGCATCCATGAACAACGACAGCGACCTGCAGATCGCCGGCGACCTCCTCGAGGTCCAGCACCTGCTCCTGCCGCCGAAGCAACACCCCACCACCGTGGCCGAGTTCGCCGGCCTGGCCCGCTCCATCGCCGCCGACCGCGCCCAGTGGGCCCCGCTCGTCCAGTACGACGCCACCACCCGCTGGTACCACCGTCTGCGCACCGGCCCCGGTTACGAGGTCTGGCTGCTCAGCTGGGTTCCCGGACAGGGCAGCGGGCTCCACGACCACGGCCCGTCGTCCGGCGTACTGACCGTGCTGGACGGCGAGTTGACCGAACGCACCGAGCGCGGCAGCCGGGCCATCGGCACCGACGGCCAGCGGGTCTTCGCCCCCGGGTACGTCCACGAGGTGGTCAACGACTCCCTCGCGCCCGCCGTCAGCCTGCACGTGTACTTCCCCGGCCTGACCGAGATGCCGATGCACACCGCGCGGTGCGCACCCGCGGCCGTGGACGCCGTACCGGCCTGAGAACCCGCCCCGCGAACGGGTGGGCCCGGCTGACAAACTGTGGGCATGCGCATTGTGGTTCTGGCCGGCGGTATCGGTGGTGCTCGTTTCCTGCGTGGCCTCAAACAGGCCGCACCCGACGCGGAGATCACCGTCATCGGCAACACCGGCGACGACATCCATCTGTTCGGGCTGAAGGTCTGCCCCGACCTCGACACCGTGATGTACACCCTCGGCGGTGGCATCAACGAGGAGCAGGGCTGGGGGCGTACCGACGAGAGCTTCCACCTCAAGGAGGAGCTCGCGGCGTACGGCGTGGGGCCGGACTGGTTCGGGCTGGGCGACCGCGACTTCGCGACCCATGTGGTCCGTACCCAGATGCTGGGCGCCGGCTTCCCGCTCAGCGCGGTCACCGAAGCCCTGTGTGCCCGCTGGCAGCCGGGGGTCCGGCTGCTGCCGATGTCCGACGACCGGGTCGAGACGCACGTGGCCGTGGAGATCGACGGCGAGAGCCGGGCCATCCACTTCCAGGAGTACTGGGTGCGGCTGCGGGCGTCCGTGGAGGCGCGGGCGATCGTGCCGGTCGGCGCGGAGCAGTCCAAGCCGGCCCCGGGGGTGCTGGAGGCCATCGCGGCGGCCGACGTCATCGTCTTCCCGCCGTCGAACCCGGTGGTGTCCATCGGCACGATCCTGGCGGTGCCCGGCATCCGGGAGGCCATCGCCGAGGCCGGAGTACCGGTCGTCGGCCTCTCCCCCATCGTGGGTGACGCCCCGGTGCGCGGGATGGCCGACAAGGTGCTGGCCGCGGTGGGCGTGGAGGCGACCGCGGCGGCGGTGGCCGAGCACTACGGCTCCGGGCTGCTGGACGGCTGGCTGGTGGACACCGTGGACGCCGGTGCGGTGGACACGGTGGAGGCGGCGGGCATCCGCTGCCGCGCGGTGCCGCTGATGATGACGGACGTGGACGCCACGGCCGAGATGGCCCGTCAGGCGCTGACGCTGGCCGAGGAGGTACGGGCGTGAGCGCGGCGGAGACGGGGGCGGTTCCCTCGTTCCGGGTGTGGGCGCTGCCCGGGCTGCCCGAGGTGCGGGCCGGCGACGATCTCGCCAAGCTGATCGGCGCCGCCGAACCGGGGCTGGCCGACGGCGACGTCCTGCTCGTCACCTCGAAGATCGTCTCCAAGGCCGAGGGCCGGATCATGGAGGCGACCGACCGCGAGGCGGCCATCGACGCGGAGACCGTGCGCGTGGTGGCGCGGCGCGGCACCCTGCGCATCGTCGAGAACCGGCAGGGCCTGGTGATGGCCGCCGCCGGGGTGGACGCCTCGAACACGCCCGCCGGGACCGTACTGCTGCTGCCCGAGGACCCGGACCGTTCGGCCCGGGCGATCCGGGACGGGCTGCGGGACACGCTGGGCGTGGAGGTCGGCATCGTCGTCACGGACACCTTCGGGCGGCCGTGGCGGGCCGGGCTGACGGACGTGGCGATCGGCGCGGCGGGGGTGCGGGTCCTGGACGACCTGCGGGGCGGTACGGACGCGTACGGCAATCCGCTGAACGCGACGGTGGTCGCCACCGCCGACGAACTGGCCGCCGCCGGAGACCTGGTGAAGGGCAAGGCGGCCGGGCTGCCCGTCGCGGTGGTGCGCGGGCTCGGCCACGTGGTCACCTCGGGCGAAGCCTCCGCCTCCGCCCCCGGGGAGGAGACCGGGGCGCGGGCGCTGGTGCGGGGCGCCGCCGACGACATGTTCCGGCTCGGCACGTCCGAGGCGGTACGGGAGGCGGTGACGCTGCGGCGCACCGTCCGGGAGTTCACCGACGACCCGGTGGACCCGGGGGCGGTACGGCGGGCGGTGGCGGCCGCGGTGACCGCTCCGGCGCCGCACCACACGACGCCCTGGCGGTTCGTGCTGCTGGAGTCCGCGGAGTCGCGGACCCGGCTGCTCGACGCGATGCGGGACGCCTGGATCGCCGATCTGCGGCGCGACGGGAAGAGCGAGGAGTCGATCGCGAAGCGGGTGCGCCGGGGCGACGTGCTGCGCTCGGCGCCCTACCTGGCGGTGCCGTGCCTGGTGATGGACGGTTCGCACCACTACGGGGACGAGCGGCGGGACACCGCCGAGCGCGAGATGTTCGTGGTCGCGGCCGGGGCCGGGGTGCAGAACTTCCTGGTGGCGCTCGCGGGCGAGCGGCTCGGCTCGGCGTGGGTCTCCTCCACGATGTTCTGCCGGTCCGTGGTGCGCGAGGTACTGGACCTGCCCGGCACCTGGGACCCGCTGGGCGCGGTGGCCATCGGCCGCCCCGCGACGGCGCCGCGCGAGCGGGCGGCCCGGGACGCGGAGGACTTCCTGACGGTGCGCTGAGGCGCCCTGGGCGCCGGGGCTCTCAGAGCGACGCGATGTCGCCCGGGGTCATCCGGGGGCCGCGGCGCGGCCGGGACACCCCGGAAAGAAGGATCAGGCGGGTCGCGCGGTGGCGCTGGCCCGCGTAGGGGGCGAGCAGTTCCAGCATCCGGGCGTCGTCGGCGTGCCGGTCGTCCGCGAGGGCGTGGCCGACGATGCCCGGCAGGTGGTAGTCGCCGGTGGTGACCGCGTCCGGGGCGCCGTTGGAGCGCTGGAGGGTCTCGGCGGAGGTCCACGGGCCGATGCCCGGAATCAGTTCCAGCCGGGCCTTCGCCTCGGGCAGCTCCATGGCGGCCGCCTCCTCCAGGCGGCGGGCCACCCGTACCGCGCGCAGCACGGTCGCCGAGCGCTTGGCGTCGACGCCGGCCCGGTGCCACTCCCAGGACGGGACCAGCGCCCAGGTGCGCGCGTCGGGCATGACGTGCAGCCCGAGCCCGGCGGTGGGGCCGGGGGCCGGGGTGCCGTGGCGGCGTACCAGGAGCCGCCAGGCGCGGTAGGCCTCGGTGGTGGTGACCTTCTGTTCGAGGATCGACGGGATCAGGGACTCCATCACCAGTCCCGTGCGCAGCAGGCGCAGCCCGGGGCGGCTGTGCCGCGCGAGGGCGAGCAGCCGGTGGCGCGGCTCGAAGGCGTCCGGGTCGTCGGTGGCGCCGAGCAGTTCGGGCAGCTGGTCGAGGAGCCAGTCGGCGCCCGGTCCCCAGGCGGTCGCCCCGACCCGGCCGCCGGGCACCGCGCGGACGCGGAGGGTGCCGGGACCCGCCGGGGTGCGGGTGGCCCGCCAGACGCTGCCGTCGTCGGTCGTACGGAAGGTGGGGTCGCCGGCCCCGCGTCTCAGCGGCCCGAGGACCAGGCGGAGGTCGAGCGGGCCCGGCGGGGCCCACTCCCGCGTCAGCGGGGCCTGTGCCGGGACGGGCCCGGAGGCGGCGGGTACGCCCCCGTGCGCGGCGGCCGGTGTCTGCCGGGGCAGGCCGGTGCGCGCGGTGCGGGGGGCGAAGCGTCCTGCCACGGGTCGGTGTCCTCGGGTGGTTCGGCGGTGCGGGGGCGTGCCCCTCCGAGGGTACGGCTCCGGGGCCCGGGGCCGACGGGAGCGCCGGAGCCCGGAGACGTACCTCACCGGCCCCTGCGTCACCGGCCCGCGTGCGTCACCGGCCCGCCTGCGTCACCGGCCCGCGTGCGTCACTGGTCCGAGGAGAAGCGGACCGACCCGTCCGGGAGGACCGCGTCGCACCAGACGCGGACCCCGTCGCGGAGTTCGTTGTCGGCGCCGACCCGGGCGCCGTCGCCGATGACGGCGCCGGCCAGCACCGTACGGCTGCCGACCCGGGCGCCGGCTCCGACGAGGGAGTCGGTGACGACGGCCCCCGCTTCGACCACGGCGTCTGCGAGCACCGCCGAGCCGGTGATCCGGGCGCCCTCGCCGATCACCGCGCGTTCGCCGACGACCGTGCCGCCGCTGAGTTTGGCGTCCGGGGCGACCTGCGCGCCCGGCAGCACCAGGCGTTCGCCGCAGCGTCCGGGGACGGCCGGGGAGGGGGCGCGGCCGAGGACGAGGTCGGCGGAGCCGCGTACGAACGCCTGCGGGGTGCCGAGGTCGAGCCAGTAGGTGGAGTCGACCATGCCCTGGAGGTGGGCGCCCGAGGCGAGCAGGCCGGGGAAGGTCTCGCGTTCGACGGAGACCGGCCGGTCGGCGGGGATGGTGTCGATGACCGAGCGGCGGAAGATGTAGGCCCCCGCGTTGATCTGGTCGGTGACGATCTCCTCGGGCGTCTGCGGCTTCTCCAGGAAGGCGGTGACCCTGCCCGAGGCGTCGGTGGGGACGAGGCCGAACGCGCGCGGGTCCTCGACCCGGGTGAGGTGCAGCGAGACGTCCGCGCCGGAGTCGGTGTGCGTGGTCACCAGGGCCCGGATGTCCAGGCCGGTGAGGATGTCGCCGTTGAAGATGAGCACCGGCTCGTCGGGGCCCGAGGTGAGCTTGTGGGCCACGTTGCGTATCGCGCCGCCGGTGCCCAGCGGTTCGCGCTCGGTGACGTACTCGATGTGCAGGCCGAGGTCCGAACCGTCACCGAAGTGCGGCTCGAACACCTCGGCCAGATAGGACGTCGCCAGCACGATGTGCTCGACGCCGGCCGCCCGCGCGCGGGCCAGCTGGTGGGTGAGGAAGGGGACACCCGCCGCCGGCACCATCGGCTTCGGGGTGCGGACCGTGAGGGGACGGAGCCGGGTGCCCTTCCCACCGACCAGGAGGATCGCTTCTCTTGCCTCTGTCACGGCGTCTGTTCTCTGCTTCCTGCCGGGGGCCGGGCCTCGTTCGGCTGGCCAGTGTATGCAGACCCGCCGGCCCGCCCCCGGTCAGCGCCCCTGGAGGCGGGCCGACGTGGTGCGGGTCGTGCCGAGCTTCTTGTAGAGACGTGCTCCGGGGCATTCGGTTGCGAATCCGTCGCGGTGCCCCGAAATGGCGTTCATTTTGACCGAACTGCCCTTCTTGTACCTGTTGCCGCCACCGGAGACGAGGGTGACGGTGCCCTTCGGGTTGATGCCGAAGAGCCCCAGCTTCCAGGCGGTGAGCTTGGCGACGGCATTCACCGCCGCGGTGGGCGGGTTGGTGCTGGCGAAACTGCCGAGGACCGCGATGCCCATCGTGTTGGTGTTGAAGCCGAGCGTGTGCGCGCCGAGGACCGCCCTGGTGACACCGCCGGCCCGGCCCTCGTAGATGTTCCCGCACTTGTCGACGGCGAAGTTGTAGCCGATGTCCCGCCAGCCGTTGCTCTTGACGTGGTAGCGGTAGATGCCGCGCAGGATGGAGGCCGACTGGGAGCAGGTGTAGTTGTTCCCGGTGGCGCTGTGGTGGACGAAGGCCGCCTTCACCGTCGTGGTGTACGCGAACTGCCGCTCGCGCAGGCTCTCGTCCGCGCCCCAGCCCTTGCGGGTGATGATGCCCGGGCGGGGGCCGATGTACGGCTTCGCCGCGGCGACCGCCGACCCGGCCCGGGGCGGACCCGCCGCCCGGCCGGTCCCGCCGCCCTGGTCGCTCCGGCCGCCGTCCTCGTCGCTCTGATCCTCGGGTGCCGCCGGAAGCCCCAGCCCGCGGGCCTGTGCGTCGGCGATCGTCTGGGCCCGGCTGAGCGCGGGCAGCACGGCGACGTCGGCGGTGTCCGTGTCGGGCGGGACCGCCTCCGCACCCGTCTTGTCGGCCTCGGCCGTCGTCGTCTGCGCGCCCGGAACCGTGCTCGCGGGGGCGGGGGCCGGGTCCGCGCCGGGGTCGACGAGTTCGAGGCGCAGCCCCTTCGGGAGGGCCGCCGGCTCCGCGGCGCGGCCGAACAGGTCGGTGACGGCGGGCCGGACCCGTACCT
Organism: Streptomyces sp. NPDC001770; assembly: GCF_053596135.1. Lineage (NCBI taxonomy): Bacteria > Bacillati > Actinomycetota > Actinomycetes > Kitasatosporales > Streptomycetaceae > Streptomyces > Streptomyces sp. NPDC001770. Next base: position 16,221 of record NZ_JBSFFN010000053.1, read on the forward strand.
CCACCGCGTCCGAGGCACCGACCCAGAGCGGGGCGGTGGCGCCGCGCACGGAGGCCGCGTCGGCCTCGGGGGTGCCTGGTTCCGCCGCGTGCTCGTCGTTGTGCGTCTCGACGGACTGCCAGCCGGACCAGCGGGCGGTGGAGGTGGCGCGGGTCCGGACCTCGACCGTGCCGGGCAGCTCGGCCGCCGCGTCGTCCCAGACGACGCCGAGGAGGGAGAAGGGCTTGACCTCCTTGGGAGTGAGGCCCTGCGGCACGACGGCGGGCGCCTCCCCCGCGGCCCGGTTCTCGGTGAGCGGCACCAGCGGCAGGGACTGCGTCGAGCCGGGAGGGTCGGCGGTCGGGGCCGCCGAGGCCGGCGCCACGGGCAGCGCGGGGGTGGACGCGGCGAGCGAGAGGGTGAGTGCGGCCGCACAGGTGACGCCGATCGTTGCGGCGTGGAGAGTACGCATGTCATTGATCCTCAAATAGGCTGATACGCCCGGCCACTCGGCAGACCCCCCGATCGCCCTGACGGCCCGTCTGCCGAACGGTGGCCTCGCCTACCCGTTCCCCGGCCGCCCGGCGCCGCCGCCGCGTACGCTTGCGCGGATGAACGCCAGCGACCGCACCCCCGCCGACCTGCTGCGATCCGCGCTCCTCGCGGACCCGGCCCGCCCCCTGGTCACCTTCTACGACGACGCCACCGGCGAGCGCGTCGAACTTTCGGTCGCCACCTTCGCCAATTGGGTGGCCAAGACCGCCAATCTGCTCCAGGGCGACCTGGCCGCCGAACCGGGCGACCGGCTCGCCCTGCTGCTCCCCGCGCACTGGCAGTCGGCCGTCTGGCTGCTCGCCTGCGCCTCGGTCGGCGTGGTCGCCGAGGTGGGCGGCGACCCGGCGGCGGCCGACCTCGTGGTGACCGGCCCGGACACCGTGGAGCGGGCCCGCGCCTGCCGGGGCGAGCGCATCGCCCTGGCGCTGCGCCCGCTGGGCGGACGCTTCCCCGTCGCGCCCGAGGGCTTCGCCGACTACGCGGTCGAGGTGCCGGGCCAGGGCGACCGGTTCGCCCCCTTCCAGCCGGTGGACCCGGACGCCCCCGCGCTCGTCGTGGACGGCACGGAGCTGACGGGCGCGCAGCTGGTCGCCCGCGCCCGCGAGGAGGCCGCCGGGCTGGGGCTCGCGCCCGGTTCGCGGCTGCTGTCGGGGCGTTCCTACGACAGCTGGGAGGGGCTCGCCGCCGGGCTCTGGGCGCCGCTGGCGTCGGGTGGTTCGGTGGTGCTCTGCCGTCATCCCGGACAGCTGGACGAGGACGGGCTGGCGAAGCGGATGGAGAGCGAGCGGGTCACCCACCGCGCGGTCTGACCGGCCGGGCGGTCTTACCCCACCGCGCGGTCCGGCCGGCCGGGCCCGGGGTCCGCGCGGTCCGGCGGGCCGTCCGTGCGGGCCGGTATGAAAAGCGCTGCGAGGGTCACTCGTCCGGCCCCTCGCGGGCCCGGTCCCCCGGGGCTGGGCGGTGACTCGGGTACATCATCGGCGGTACCGACCACCCGAGGATGGACGCAGACGTGACCGACAGCGCTGGCACGCCGGCCGACCCCGACCCCGATTCCGGCTCCGGCGGCTCCGGCAACCCCGACGGCCCCGACGGCGGCGGCCCGGACGACGGCTCGCGTGACGGCCTCGGGACGTGGACCTGGGCGGCCCGCCCCGAGGCCGTGCGTCCACAGGGCCACAAACGGCACTGGGTGCGCTGGACCGCATTGGGTGCCTCGCTCGTTCTCCTGGTCGCGGCGGGCGTCGGCTGGTGGCTGTACCGGAAGCTGGACGACAACATCCGTACGGACACCGGCGCCGAGGCCGAGCTGCGGGCGTACGAGCGGGAGCGTCCCACCGCCCTGGTGACGGACGCCCAGAACATCCTGCTCATCGGCTCGGACAGCCGGGCCGGGGACAACCGGAAGTACGGCCGGGACAACGGCGGGGCGCAGCGCTCGGACACGGTGATCCTGCTGCATCTCGCGGCGGACCGGGAGAGCGCCACCGCGGTGTCCGTGCCCCGGGACCTGATGGTGGAGATCCCCAGCTGCCACGGCTCCGGCGGCAGGGCGACCGGCGCGCAGACCGCCCAGTTCAACTGGGCGTTCGAGATCGGCGGTACGGCCTGCACGGTGCGGACCGTGGAGCTGATGACGAAGATCCGCGTCGACCACCACATGGTGGTCGACTTCAGCGGGTTCAAGGACATGGTCGACGCGGTGGACGGCGTCCAGGTGTGCCTCCGGGAGCCCATCGACGACCCGGCGGCGCATCTGAAGCTCCCCGCCGGACGGCACACGCTCGGCGGCGAGCAGGCGCTCGGCTACGTACGCGCGCGCAAGTCGCTCGGCAACGGGAGCGACACCGAGCGGATGGACCGGCAGCAGCAATTCCTCGCCGCCCTGGTGAACAAGGTGCAGAGCAATGGCGTCCTGCTCAACCCGGCCCGGCTCTACCCCGTTCTCGACGCGGCCACGAAGTCGCTGACGACGGACGCCGGACTGGACTCGTTGCGCGATCTCTACGGACTGGTCCGCGGAATGCGGAACGTGCCCACGGACAAAGTGCAGTTCCTGACCGTCCCGCGCCGGCCCTACCGGGAGAACGCGAATCGGGACGAATTGGTGCAACCGGATGCAGACCGGCTTTTCAAGCAGCTGCGCGAGGACGCTCCGGTCACGGTCGTACCGGCCAAGAATTCGGGTAACGGCCCGACCTCGGCAGAAAGGGCGGAAGCGGCGCCCGGCACCGCGTCCGGTGCGGCCAAGGTGACACCGAACCCCACCTACTCGGGCACGAATGCTGCGGATGACCTGTGTAAGCGGTAAAGCAATTCCCAAGCGGAACCGCACAATCGGCGCGGAATGAGCGGAATGCCCGGTTGTAGGGGCCGTGGAATGTGTCACGCTCGTCGCTGCACTCCGGAACGGGCGGATAGTGTGACGCGATCCGGTGCGTCCGGCCTTCCGGCCGCGCACTTCTGGAACGCAGATTCGGAGCGCCTTTTCGGGGAAGGCGCCTCGCGTGGCACCGACGGAGGACCCAGGCAACCGTGGATGCGCAAAGCCGTGGACGGGCGGACGATATCGACCCCGCGGACCAGTGGGTCCTGAACCCGCAGACCGGTAATTACGAACTGCGACTGAACCACTCCGAAGAGCATTCTCCGCGAGTGGACGAAGCACCCCGCATTCCGCGCGGCCGAAACGAATCGGATGCCGGAGAAACCCGTCCGGGCGGCCGTCGCCGGGCCCCCTCCCCCGAACCGGGTGAGGACGGTCCACCGCGTGGGGACGACCGGGTTCCCGGCCAGCGCAGCCGCCGGGCGGGCGGGCCCAAGCGCGCGGCGGAGGCCGAGGCCCCGGCGGGGCGCCGCACCCGCAGGGCGAAGAAGAGCGGCAAGAAGAAGTGGCTGGTGTGGACCGGCGGCGTGACGGCGTTCCTCGTCGTCGCCGGCTCGGGCGGCGCGTACGCCCTGTACCGGCACTTCAACGGCAACATAGGCACCGTCGACGTGGGCTCCGCCGGCAACAAGAACGTCACCAGCTCCGGCCCGATGAACATCCTGATCATCGGCACCGACAAGCGCACCGGCAAGGGCAACGAGGGCTACGGCGACGCCGGGAGCGCCGGCCACGCCGACACGAACATCCTCTTCCACGTCTCGGCGGACCGGACCAACGCGACCGCGCTCAGCATCCCGCGCGACCTGGTCATGGACATCCCCGACTGCGAGACGAAGCAGGAGGACGGCACCACCGAGGTCATCCCCGGGACGCCGAACGACCGCTTCAACATCAGCCTCGGCCAGGAGGGCCGCGACCCCGGCTGCACCATGCGCACGGTGAAGGAGCTCACCGGCCTGTCGGTCGACCACTTCATGATGGTGGACTTCAACGCGGTCAAGGAGCTCTCCACGGCGGTCGGCGGCGTCACCGTCTGCATGGCCAAACCGATCGACGACCCCAAGTCCCACCTCAAGCTGCCGAAGGGCGAGTCGAAGGTGGAGGGCGAGCAGGCCCTGGCCCTGCTGCGGACCCGGCACAGCTTCGGCAACGAGAGCGACCTGGACCGGATCAAGGTCCAGCAGCAGTTCCTCGGCTCGATGATCCGTCAGATGAAGTCCGACGACACCCTGACGAGCCCCACGAAGCTCTTCAAGCTCGCCAACGCGGCGACCAAGGCGCTGACGGTCGACTCGGGCATCGGTTCGGTGGCGAAGCTGACCACCCTCGCCAAGGAGCTCTCCAAGGTCCCGGCGAAGAACATCACCTTCACCACGGTGCCGGTCATAGACAACCCGGCCGAGCCGACGCCGGTCACGGTCGTCGTGCATCCGACCAAGGCCGAGCAGCTCTTCGAGACGATGCGCCAGGACGTCTCCCTCACCGATGTGGCGGCGCAGCAGAAGGCCGCCGCCGCGAAGGCGAAGAGCGCGCAGGCCGCCCTGCTGGACGGGACCCGGGCGAAGGCGGCCGACGTACGGGTGGACGTGTACAACGGCGGGAAGATCTCCGGTGCCGCCGGCGCCACCGTCAGCTGGCTCCAGCTCGAAAAGGGCGTACTGAAGTCCACCAACAAGGCCAACGCGCCGGAGAAGATCGCGAAGACGACGCTCGAGTACGCGCCCAACCAGGCCGACCAGGCCCGGGCGCTCGCCGACATGATGGGGCTGCCCGCCTCGGCGCTGAAGCAGGGCACCACGGACGCCGAGGGGCTGGAAGCGATGACGCTGACGCTCGGTGCCGACTTCAAGGGGGCCGGGGTCGCCATCGACGCACCCGCCACGGCGCCCACCGACATCCAGAGGGCTAGCGCCGACAAGGCGGTGTGCAGCGAGTGAAACCCGTTCGCCGCGCCACCGCGAGAGTCTGAGCAGCAGGGGGGTCCCGTTGGGACGGAACAGTACGCCCGGGGAGGGGACGCGGCCACGCGTCCAGCAGGCCGATCAACTCGGCTGGGACGACAGTCTCTACGCCGACGGGGAAGCGGCGGGGGGCGGTACGGGGGAAGGCGGGGAACCCGGACCCGGTACGGGCGGAGGCGACGTCCCGGGCCCGCGGAAGGGCCACAAGGCCGGCCGCGGCGCCGACGGCCCGTCCCGGCAGGCGCCGAAGAAGGGCAGGCGCCGCGTCCTGCGGTGGAGCGCCTCGGTGCTCTCCCTGCTGATACTCGCCACCGGTGCGGCCGGTTACGCGTACTACGAGCACCTGAACCACAACATAAAGAAGGAGGATCTGACCCTCGGCGACAAGAAGATGACCGAGCACAAGGCCAACGCGGCCGGTCAGACTCCGCTGAACATCCTGATCATCGGCTCCGACGCCCGCGACAGCGCGGCCAACCAGAAGCTGGGCGGCGCGAAGGAGACCTTCAACTCCACGCCCCTCGCCGACGTGCAGATGCTGCTGCACGTCTCGGCGGACCGCAGCAACATCTCGGTGGTCAGCATGCCGCGCGACACCATGCTGAAGATGCCCAAGTGCACGGACCCGAAGACCGGCAAGGTCTACGAGGCGTCCACGTCCCTGGTCATGACCAACACGAGCCTGGGGCGCGGCGGTCCGGGCTGCACGGTCGCCGCCTGGTACGAGCTGACCGGCATCACCATCGACCACTTCATGATGATCGACTTCGCCGGTGTGGTGTCGATGGCCGACGCCGTCGGCGGTGTGCCCGTCTGCGTCGACGCCAACGTCTACTCGCACAACAGCGACGGTTCGGGCTCCGGCCTCAAGCTGACGGAGGGCACCACCTCCATCAAGGGCAAGCAGGCACTCCAGTGGCTGCGCACCCGCTACGGCTTCGAGGACAACACCGACCTGGGCCGGGAAGAGGCGCAGCACCAGTACCTGAACTCGATGGTCCGCGAGCTCCGCAAGGGCACCAAGCTGACCGACCCCGGGAAGCTGATGGACCTCGCCGAGGCCGCGAGCAACGCGCTCACCGTCGACAAGGCCCTCGACCCCAAGGGGCTGTACGACCTGGCCGGGGAGCTCAAGAAGGTCCCGTCCAAGCGGATCACGATGACCACCATGCCGAACGTCTACGGCACGGGGGCGCTCGACGGCCGGGTCCTTCCGAAGCCGGGTGACGCCGAACAGTTGTTCCGGATGGTGCGGGACGACGTCGCGCTCGACGGCAAGGCGTCCAAGCCCACGGCGACGGCCTCGCCCACGCCCGCGGACCCGTCGGCGCCGGTCGACGAGATCGCCGTGGTGGTACGCAACGCGACCGCCACCGACTCCCAGAGCCCGGCTCGCGGGCGCGCCGGTGACGTACGGGACCAGCTCAAGGACGCCGGCTTCGTCCGGGCCACCCTCGACTCCTCGGACATCACCGGATCCGCGCGGACCAGCGTCCTCTACCCGAGCGCGGACCTGGAGGGCGACGCCCAGGCGGTCGCCAAGGCCCTCGGCATCCCGGTGTCGCTGGTGAAGAAGTCCACCGACGTCTCCGGGATCTCGCTGGCGGTCGGCGCCGACTGGCGTGACGGGGGCAGCTACCCCGCCGCGGCGAACGACAAGACCCCCGATTCGGCGAAGGCCCTCAACGGGGACGACGAGGAGGCCTGCATGCACGTGAACCCGAACTACACCTGGTAGACGCCGGGGTACGCACATGAGTGAGGGGCTCCACCGTCACGGTGGAGCCCCTCACTCGTGCGGGCGACCCGGGCGGGCGTCAGGCGGTCTGCTCGCTCAGCGAGGGGCGTCGGCCGGCGATGACGCGCCGGGCCAGCGAGCGCGGGCTGGTGAGGAAGCCGTACCCCCAGGACATGTGCATGGTGGCGAGGGCGACCGGGATCTGCGCGCGGGCCTTCAGCGACAGCCCCTTGCCGGCGGGCAGCGATCCGGCGGTGATGGCGGCGGCGTACGCGGCGGGGACCAGGAAGGCCCAGGGGGTGACCGCGGCGCCGACGACGATGCCCGCCGCGATGGCGCAGACGGCCGTCGGCGGGGCGAGGTAGCGCAGGTTGATCGAGCCGGCGTGGTAGCGGGCGACGACGTGCCGCCAGCGGCCGTAGTCCTTGTACTGCTTGGCGAGCGCCCGCACCGAGGGGCGGGGGCGGTACTGGACCTTCAGCTCGGGCGAGAACCAGATCAGGCCGCCGGCCTCGCGGATGCGGAAGTTCAGCTCCCAGTCCTGGGCCCGGATGAACTCGACGTTGTATCCCTCGGCCCTCTCCAGCGCCTCGCGGCGGAAGACGCCGAGGTACACGGTCTCGGCGGGGCCCGCCTGGCCGCCGGTGTGGAACGCGGCGTTGCCGACGCCGATCTTCGAGGTCATCGCCGCGGCGACGGCGTCCTCCCAGGCGTTCTCGCCCTCGGCGTGCATGATGCCGCCGACGTTCTGCGCGCCGGTCTCCTCCAGGAGGCGGACGGCGGTGGCGATGTAGTCGGGGGAGAGCATGCCGTGCCCGTCGACCCGCACCACGATCGGGTGGCGGGACGCCGCGATGGCGGCGTTGAGGGCGGCGGGGGTGCGGCCCGTGGGGTTGGGGACGGTGTGGACGCGGGAATCCTCGCGCACCAGTTCGGCGGCGATCTCGTCGGTGCGGTCCTTGGACGGGCCGAGCGCGATCACCACCTCCATCTCACCGGCGTACTCCTGTTCCAGGATGTGCCGGACCGAGTTCCTCAGGTGCCGCTCCTCGTCGAGCACCGGCATGATCACTGAGACGGCGGGGTACTGCGCGGCAGACATGTGGTCCTCGGGGGGTCCTCGGGGGCGCCGGGCTCCGGGTCGCACCACGGGAGACGGCGGTTGATCGACAGGTGGTGCGCGCGGCCACGTTACCGCTTACGGGGGACAACGGCGCGTCCCGCCGGGTCGCAGCCCGGAGAGGAGATCGTATGGACTTACCGTACGGACGGTCTGCCCACGCCCAGGAGGTTTCCCCCTCGTGACCACGCCGCCCCGGCCGCCCCGTCCACCGCACCCCCGGCGCACCCCGCCGCGGCGCGGTCCGGCGCCGTCCGGGAGGCCGCTGAGATCGCGGCGGCAGGACGAGCGGCCCCGCTGGGGGATGCGGCTGGCGACGGGGCTGTCGGTACTGGTACTCGGCGCCGGCGGCATCGGCCACGCGCTGGTCACCGGGCTGGAGACCGGCATCGACCGGGTGGACCCCTTCCGGGACATGAAGAACCGGCCGTCCGGGAGCCGCGGGACGAACCTGCTGCTCGTCGGCACCGACGGCCGCGACAGCATCACCGCGGCGGAGAAGAGGAAGTACCGGCTCGGCGGCGCCCCCTGCCACTGCACCGACACCCTCATGCTGGTGCACCTCTCCCGGGACCGGCGGCGGGCGAGCGTGGTGAGCCTGCCGCGCGACAGCTACGCCATGATCCCCGCGCACACGGACAGGACGACCGGCAAGCAGCACGCCGCGCACCCCGTGAAGCTGAACGCGGCCTACGCCGAGGGCGGCCCGAACCTGACCGTGCGCACCGTGGAGCAGCTGACGGGGGTCAAGATCGACCACTACCTGGAGGCGGACTTCACCAGCTTCATGAAGACGGTGGACGCGCTGGGCGGCGTGGAGATCTGCACGGTGCGGCCGCTGAAGGACGCGTACACCGGCCTGGACCTCCCGGCGGGCACCCACGAACTCGACGGCGGCCAGGCCCTCCAGTACGTCCGCTCCCGGCACATCGACGGGGCGGCCGACCTGGGGCGGATGGAGCGGCAGCAGAAGTTCGTCGCGGCGGTGATCGAGCGGGCGACCAGCAAGGGGGTGCTGCTGAACCCCGTGAAGTTCCAGCAGGTCGTCTCGGCGATGCTGGGGTCGGTACGGGCGGACGAGGGGTTCGGCACCGAGCAGATGCTGGAGCTGGGCTCGGCGATGCGCGGGTTCACCGCCGCCTCGTCGGAGTTCGCCTCCGTCCCGGTGGGCGACCCGAGCTTCCCGGTCAAGGGGATCGGGTCGACCGTGAAGTGGGACACCGCGCGGGCGGACGCGCTGTTCCGGACCCTTCGCGAGGACAAGCCGCTCACCGCGGCGAAGCCGTCCGCCGCTCCGGCGGAGTCGAAGGCGACGGTGGTGGACGTGGCGCCCCAGCAGATCCGGGTCCAGGTCTACAACGGCACGCCGCGGGCCGGTCTCGGCAAGGAGCTGGACGCCGCCCTGCGCGCCACCGGCTTCAACACCACCATGGCGCCCCTCAACGGCACGGTCCGCGACCTCGCGCGCACCCTGATCACCTACGACCCGCGCTGGGACCGCTCGGCGAAGTCGCTGGCCACGGCGTTGCCCGGCAGCGAGCTGCGGGCGGCGCCCGGCCAGGGCGCCACGCTGCGGGTGACGGTCGGCGCGGACTGGACGGCGGTGGTGCCGGTGCGGGCGGAGACCGTACCCAGGGGCACGTTCCACGCCGTCACCGGCGACGAGGTCGTCTGCCCCTGAGCCGCGCCGCGGAGGGCTCTTCCGCGGCCGGGGTCAGCTCTCGTCGATGCCGTCCGCGGCGCGCTGCTCGCGCAGCTCCTTGATCGCGCGGCGCCGGGCGAGACGGTGCGTGCGGCGGATCTGGGCCTCCTGGTGGCGCCGCTTGTCGCGCTCGGTGCTGGGGATCACCGGCGGTACGGGCCGGGGGCGGCCGTCCGCGTCGACGGCGGCGAAGACGAGGTAGGCGCTGCCGACCTGCTGGGCGGGGGTCGACTCGTTCCACCGCTCGGCCATCACCCGTACCCCGACCTCCATCGAGGAGCGGCCGGTCCAGTTCACCTGGGCGCGTACGTGCACGAGGTCGCCGACCCGGACCGGCTCCAGGAAGACCATCTCGTCCATCGAGGCCGTCACGGCGGGCCCGCCCGAGTGGCGGCCGGCCACGGCCCCGGCCGCGTCGTCCACCAGCTTCATGATCACGCCGCCGTGCACCGTGCCCAGGAGGTTGGTGTCGCTGCCGGTCATGATGTGGCTGAGGGTGGTGCGGGACGCCTCGGTGGGCTTGCCGGGGAGGTCACCGGCGCCGTCGCGGCCGTCACCGCCGTCCGTGCGGGTCCGGGAACGGCTTCCGTCCTCGGGGCTGCTTTCGCCCTGGGAGCGATTGGCCAGTTTTGTCATACCGTCCACTGTATGCGGCCGATGCGTGACCGAATTTGCATCAGCTTCGCAACAGCCATGAACCGTTTCTTCTCACACCCTGTGATCCACGTGCCCGGGGACGGCAGACTGGTCCGCATGAGTGACAGGCCCGGATGGACCGACGACAGCGACCGCTACGGCCGGGGCAGCGCCTCCCCCGAGCCCGAGGGTGCGCGCTCCATGCCCCGTGTCCAGCGACGCACCCCGCCCCGCGCCCCTCAGGTGCCGCCGCAGGGTCCGGGGTACCAGGGGCAGGGGCGTCAGGGGTACGGCGCCCCGGAGGCTCCCCGGAGCGACCCGTACGGCCAGGGCGACCCGTACGGCCAGGGCGGTCAGGCCGCCGGGCCCGGGTACGACAGCGGCTACAACACCGGCCAGGTCTACGGATCGCCCCAGGGCGCCGGGCACGGCCAGGGCCACGGGCCGGGGCAGGGGCCGGGCGGCGGCCGCGGCGGTGACGGCGGTTACGTCCAGGGCCGGCCCGCGCCGGACTGGCGGCGCCGGATCAAGCTCGGCGCGCTGGCGCTGGTGGTCGTCGTGCTGGCGGTCTCCGTCTCGACGTACTTCTGGGCGGATTCCAAGCTGAAGCGCGAGGTCGACCTCTCCAAGGTCATCGACCGCCCGGACACGGGCGACGGCACGAACTACCTGATCGTCGGCTCCGACAGCCGTCAGGGCATGTCGGCGGAGGACAAGAAGAAGCTGCACACCGGCTCCGCCGAGGGCAAGCGCACCGACTCGATGATGATCCTGCACAACGGGTCGAACGGGCCGACGCTGGTCTCGCTGCCCCGCGACTCGAACGTGGAGATCCCCTCGTTCGTGGGCTCCGAGTCGGGCAAGAGGTACGAGGGCACCGGCCGGACGGTGAAGCTGAACGCCGCCTACGCGGAGGACGGCCCGGAGCTGCTGGTACGGACCGTCGAGTACAACACCGGGCTGCACATCGACCACTACGTCGAGATCGGCTTCGGCGGCTTCGCCAGCATCGTGGACGCGATCGGCGGGGTCGAGCTCGACATCCCGAAGGCCTTCAAGGACAAGAACTCCGGCGCCGACTTCCAGGCGGGCAAGCAGACGCTGAACGGCGAGCAGTCCCTGGCCTTCGTCCGTACCCGCTACGCCTTCGCGGGCAGCGACCTGGACCGTACGAAGAACCAGCAGAAGTTCCTCGCGGCCCTCGCGAGCCAGACGGCGACCCCGTCGACGCTGATCAACCCGTTCAAGCTGTACCCGGTGCTGGGTGCGGGTCTCGACACACTTGTCGTGGACAAGGACATGTCGCTCTGGTCGCTGGCCCGGATGTTCTTCGCCATGAAGGGCGTGACCGGGGGCGACGGTACGTCGATGAACATCCCGCTCTCCGGGCGGAGCACCAGCGGGGGCAACCTCATCTGGGACAAGGCGAAGGTCAAGCAGCTCGTGGAGGAGCTGAAGAACGACGAGAAGGTCACGGTGCAGGGCAACTGACCGGTGGCCATGCGGAGCCGGGACCCGGCCGGGGTCCCGGCTCCGGTGCGTTCGCCGGGCCCGCTCGTGACGGCCGGAGCGCGTCGGTCGGAGCGGGCCGGTCGAGGCGGACTCAGCCGGGGCGGGGTCAGTCGAAGCCGAAGCCCCTGGGCAGCGGCTCCTGGTGGAAGAGCCCGGCCGGGACGGCGGCGGCGAGCGCCCCGTAGCCCGCCGGGTTCAGGTGCAGGTGGTCGGGGTCGCCGTACGCGGACAGGATCTGGCGCGGGTTCTTCGGGTCGCGGACAGCGCGGTCGAAATCGACCACGCTGTCGAACCGGCCACTGGTGCGGATCCAGGCGTTGACCTTCTGCCGGGCCCGCTCGCGGAACCCGTTCGGGTCGTCGTAGTCGGCGTTGCCGCCGAAGGGCGTCAGGGTCGCCCCGTAGACCCGGATGCCCTGGGTGTGGGCCCGGACGATGATCTGGTCGTAGGCGGCGATGAGGTCGTCCGCCGTCTTCCGCTGGGCGGCCTCGGTGGCTTCGGCCGTACCGATGTCGTTGACGCCCTCGAAGACGAGGGCCCACTCGACGCCGCTCTGCGCCAGCACGTCGCGGTCCACCCGGGAGAGGGCGTTGGGGCCGAGGCCGTCGTTGAGCACGCGGTTGCCGCCGGCCGCCTGGTTGAGGATCGCGGTACCCGCCGTGTCCGGGCGTGAGCGCAGCCGGTCGAGCAGCTGGTCCGGCCAGCGGTTGTTGGCGTCGGTGGTGGAGCCCCGGCCGTCGGTGAGCGAGTCGCCCACGATGACGGCGGCGGCGGTGGTCTCCGGGGACCAGACCTCGACGCCGCTGAGGAAGTACCAGTGGGCGGCCGAGGCGGCACCGGCCAGGTCCTCGTCCCGCACATGGTCGCCCGCCAGCATGTACGAGGTGGTCCGCGAGCCGGGGTGCGAGGTGATGCTGTTCGACGCCTGCCCGTCCGCCAGGTACACGGTCACCGTGAGGTTCGTCCCGGGCGCCACGTCGAAGTCCAGCGGATCGGAGACGGCCTGCGAGCCCACCGGGACGACCGCCGAGGCGCTGCCGCCGAACGTCACCTTCCGGGAGGTCGCGGGCCGGATCGCGCTCGCTCCGGCCCGGCCCCCGGCGGGCAGAGCCACGGACACCGAGGTGAGCGGCAGCGCGGCGCCGCCGAACGCGTTGGAGAACCGCAGCCGCACCTGCTTCCCGCCGACCGACACGTGGACGGTCTGCCGCAGGGTGGCGTCGTCGAGGACCTTGCCGTCCTGGTTGAACGGGGCGGGCGGCATGTTGTTCGGCTCGGTCAGCTGCGGCATGGACGTCCAGGTGTTCACCCAGTGCGTCCCCGCCTGCCGCGCGTGCGCGGTGGCGCTCCGCCCGCTCCCGCCGTTCGCGGCCGGGCGACTCCCCGCGTCCGCGGCCCCGGCGGCTCCCACGGCGACACCGGTGGCCACGGTGGCCGCGAGCGCCACCGTCACGGCCAGACCGGCCTTCGAAACTTTTCGAGCCATGGACTGCTTCCCCTCGGACGAAGTGATCCCCTTGCACGCTTCGGCGGTGACGGTAAACGGGGCGTTTCCTGGGTGTCAATGACTCTTGCACGATCCGATACAACGCACCAACAGGCCGAAAGTTTCGACGAGTTGGGCATATGAGGACGGGTCACGTCAGAAGCGGACGGCAGCGGATCCCCGGAGGGGAAGGGCCGGGAGCGGGGAGGAAGCCCTGACACCCCGGCGCGTCCCGGCGCGCCCCGGCGCCTCCCGGCGGACATGTGTACGGCCCCGACGCGGGGGGCGCGTCGGGGCCGTACGGGTACTCCTGGCGGTCAAGGCAGGTTGCGCGCCATCACGATGCGCTGGACCTGGTTCGTACCCTCGTAGATCTGGGTGATCTTGGCATCGCGCATCATGCGCTCGACCGGGTAGTCCCGGGTGTAGCCGTAGCCGCCGAGGAGCTGGACGGCGTCGGTGGTGACCTCCATGGCGACGTCGGAGGCGAAGCACTTGGCGGCGGCGCCGAAGAAGGTGAGGTCGCTGTCGACGCGCTGGGACTTGGCGGCGGCGCTGTAGGTGAGCTGGCGGGCGGCCTCCAGCTTCATCGCCATGTCGGCGAGCATGAACTGGACGCCCTGGAAGTCGGCGATGGGCTTGCCGAACTGCTTGCGCTCCTGGACGTACCCCTTGGCGTAGTCCAGGGCGCCCTGGGCGATGCCGAGCGCCTGGGCCGCGATGGTGATGCGGGTGTGGTCCAGGGTCTTCATCGCGGTGGCGAAGCCGGTGCCCTCCTCGCCGATCATGCGGTCGGCGGGGATGCGGACGTTGTCGAAGTAGATCTCGCGGGTCGGGGAGCCCTTGATGCCGAGCTTCTTCTCCGGGGCGCCGAAGGAGACGCCCTCGTCGGACTTCTCCACGACGAACGCGGAGATGCCCTTGGAGCGCTTCGCCGGGTCGGTGACGGCCATCACCGTGTAGTACTCGGAGACGCCCGCGTTGGTGATCCAGCGCTTCACGCCGTTGAGGATCCAGAAGTCGCCGTCGCGCACGGCCTTGGTCTTCATGCCGGCCGCGTCGGAGCCCGCGTCAGGCTCGGAGAGGGCGTACGAGAACATCGCGTCGCCCTTGGCGAGCGGGCCCAGGTACTTCTTCTTCAGCGCCTCGGAGCCGGAGAGGATCACCGGCAGGGAGCCGAGCTTGTTGACGGCGGGGATCAGGGAGGAGGACGCGCAGGCGCGGGCCACCTCCTCGATCACGATGACGGTGGCGAGCGCGTCGGCACCGGCGCCGCCGTACTCCTCCGGTACGTGGACCGCGTGCAGGTCGGCGGCGACCAGGGCGTCCAGCGCCTCCTGCGGGAAGCGGCCCTCCTCGTCCACCGCCGCCGCGAACGGGGCGATCTTCGCCTCGGCGAGCGACCGGATCGTCTCGCGGAGCATGTCGTGCTCCTCGGCCGGACGGTAAAGGTCGAAATCGGTCGAACCCGCCAAGACGCTCACTCCCCAAGGATGCTAACTACCGTTCAGTAACCCAATTTTAGTCCGGTCCCCGCGCGAAGGCCTACGCGTCGGAGGCGTGAGCTTGACGACAGCGAGTGGCGGCCCGGTCGCGACCGGGCCCGGACGACGGAGAGGGCGACGGAGAAGCGGCACATACCGCGCACAAGGGGCGAAAATACCGGGCGGGCCGCCCCGACTATGCTCGGCGAGGCACGTCCGTCCGTTTCATCCAGGAGCACCCATGGCCCTCAGGATCACTGTGATCGGCACCGGCTACCTCGGCGCCACCCATGCCGCGGCCATGGCGGAGCTGGGCTTCGAAGTGCTCGGGCTCGACGTGGTGCCCGAGAAGATCGAGCTGCTCCAGGCGGGCCGGGTCCCGATGTACGAGCCCGGTCTCGAGGAGATCCTCCAGAAGCACGTGGCGGGGATCGAGGGCTCCACCGGGCGGCTGCGGTTCACCACCTCCTGGGAGGAGGTGGGTGCCTTCGGCGACGTGCACTTCGTCTGCGTGAACACCCCGCAGAAGCACGGCGAGTACGCCTGCGACATGAGCTACGTGGACAGCGCCTTCGCCTCGCTGGCCCCGCACCTGACCCGCCCGGCGCTGGTGGTCGGCAAGTCCACCGTCCCGGTCGGTTCGGCGGGCCGGCTGGCGAAGCTGCTGGCAGAGCTCGCACCGGCGGGCGCGGACGCGGAGCTGGCCTGGAACCCGGAGTTCCTGCGCGAGGGCTTCGCCGTGAAGGACACCCTGCACCCGGACCGGATCGTCGTCGGCGTGGAGAGCGAGCGGGCCGAGAAGCTGCTCCGCGAGGTGTACGCCGGTCCGGTCGCGGAGGGCTCCCCCTTCGTCGTCACCGACTTCCCCACCGCCGAACTGGTGAAGACCTCCGCGAACTCCTTCCTCGCCACGAAGATCTCGTTCATCAACGCGATGGCCGAGGTCTGCGAGGCGGCCGACGGCGACGTGGTGAAGCTGGCGGAGGCGATCGGGTACGACGAGCGGATCGGCTCGAAGTTCCTGCGGGCCGGCATCGGCTTCGGCGGCGGGTGCCTGCCCAAGGACATCCGGGCGTTCATGGCGCGCGCCGGTGAGCTGGGGGCCGACCAGGCGCTGACCTTCCTGCGCGAGGTGGACTCGATCAACATGCGCCGCCGGGGCCACATGGTGGAGCTGGCCCGGGAGGCGGTCGGCGGCAGCTCGTTCCTGGGCACCCGGGTGGCGGTGCTGGGCGCGACCTTCAAGCCCGACTCGGACGACGTACGCGACTCCCCCGCGCTCAACGTGGCCGGGCAGATCCACCTCCAGGGCGGGCAGGTCACCGTGTTCGACCCGAAGGGCATGGAGAATGCCCGCCGCCTCTTCCCGACCCTCGGGTACGCGGACACCGCGCTGGACGCCGTGCGCGGCGCGGACGTGGTGCTGCACCTGACGGAGTGGCGGGAGTTCCGCGAGCTGGACCCGGTGGCACTGGGCGAGGTCGCCGCGCACCGCATACTGCTGGACGGCCGCAACGCCCTGGACAGCGCGGTCTGGCGGGCGGCCGGATGGACGTACCGGGCGATGGGCCGCCCCACCGCCTGATCAACCCCACCCCGGACCCCGGGGCCGTACGTACGGCGAGAGGCCGCACCCGGGGGATCCGGGGCGGCCTCTCGGCGCAGGCGGGGGCGGTGCGGGCCCGTCAGGCCCGGGCCTTGCCGTCCAGCTCCTCGATGGTGGCGTGGGACGGGCTCCGGCGGAACTGGAGGTCGCGGGCGACCGCCTCCGCGTCGCGCAGCACACGGACCGCGTTGCGCCAGGTGAGCTTGGCGAGGTCGGCCTCGGACCAGTTGCGGCGCAGCAGCTCCGCGACGAGGTTCGGGTAGCCGGAGACGTCCTCCAGCCCCTCGGGGAGGAACGCCGTGCCGTCGTAGTCGCCGCCGATGCCGACGTGGTCGACGCCGGCGACCTCGCGCATGTGGTCGAGGTGGTCCGCGACGGTGGCGACGGTGGCGACCGGGCGCGGGTTGGCCTCCTCGAAGTCCTCGTGGATGCGCATGGCCTGCGGGGACGTGTCGAGGTGGTGCAGCCCGTGCTCGCGCATGTTCCGGTCGGCGGCGAGCGTCCACTCGACGGCGGCCGGCAGGACGAACTTGGGTACGAAGGTGGCCATCGCGACCCCGCCGTTGTCGCGCAGCGAGAGCAGCACGTCGTCGGGGACGTTGCGCGGGTGGTCGCAGACGGCGCGGGCCGAGGAGTGCGAGAAGACGACGGGCGCCTCGCTGGTGGCGATGGCGTCGCGCATGGTGCCGGGCGACACGTGCGAGAGGTCCACGAGCATGCCGCAACGGTTCATCTCGCGGACGACCTCGCGGCCGAACTCGGAGAGTCCGCCGAGGCGGGCGACGTCGGTCGCGGAGTCCGCCCAGTCGAGGTTGTCGTTGTGCGTCAGCGTCATGTACCGGACGCCGAGGGTGTGCAGGGCGCGGAGGGTGGCCAGCGAGTTGTTGATGGAGTGGCCGCCCTCGGCCCCCATCAGGGAGGCGATACGGCCCTCGGTGCGGGCCGCCTCCATGTCGTCGGCGGTCAGCGCCCGGCGCAGGTGCGCGGGGTAGCGCGTCTGCATCTCGCCGACGATGTCGATCTGTTCGAGGGTGGCGCTGACGGCTTCGTCGCCGGTGAGGTCGGAGCGCACGTACACCGACCAGAACTGCGCGCCGACGCCACCGGCGCGGAGCCGGGGCAGGTCGGTGTGGAGGAGGCCGGTCTGGTCCTGGGCGATGTCGCGGGCGTTCAGGTCGTAGCCGGTCTGTTCGCGCAGGGCCCACGGGAGGTCGTTGTGGCCGTCGACGACGGGGTGGACGGCGAGCAGATCCCGGGCCCGTCGCAGGTGGTCCGCGTGGTTCGTCTGGTTCGTGTGGTTCGCGTGGTCCATGGGGCTGCCCTGCCTACTTCCCGAAGCCGAAGGAGCCGGAGCCCTCGACCTTGGCCCGCAGCCGCCGGCCCTTCTCGGTGGCCTGTTCGTTCAGCTCGCCGAGGAAGGTGGTCATCCGCTCGCGGAGCTCCTCGTCGGCGGTGGCGAGGATGCGGGCGGCGAGGAGCCCGGCGTTGCGGGCGCCGCCGACGGAGACGGTGGCGACGGGGATCCCGGCGGGCATCTGGACGATGGAGAGCAGGCTGTCCATGCCGTCCAGGTACTTCAGCGGTACGGGGACGCCGATGACGGGCAGCGGGGTGACCGAGGCCAGCATGCCGGGCAGGTGGGCGGCGCCGCCCGCGCCCGCGACGATCGCCTTCAGGCCGCGGCCGGCCGCCTGCTCGCCGTACGCGATCATCTCGCGGGGCATCCGGTGGGCGGAGACGACGTCCACCTCGTACGCGATGCCGAACTCGTCCAGGGCCTGGGCCGCGGCCTCCATGACGGGCCAGTCGGAGTCCGACCCCATGACGATGCCGACTACGGGTGCGGTGCGCGGGTCTGTCATTCGGTGATCGTCCCTCGTAGGTAGTCGGCCGCGTGCCGGGCGCGCTCCCGCACGTCCGCCAGATCGTCGCCGTAGGTGTTCACGTGACCGACCTTGCGGCCGGGCTTCACGTCCTTGCCGTACATGTGGATCTTGAGCTGCGGGTCCCGGGCCATGCAGTGCAGGTAGCCCTGGTACATGTCGGGGTAGTCGCCGCCCAGGACGTTGCACATGACCGTCCAGGGTGCGCGCGGGCGCGGGTCGCCGAGCGGCAGGTCGAGCACGGCGCGGACGTGGTTGGCGAACTGCGAGGTGATCGCGCCGTCCTGGGTCCAGTGGCCGGAGTTGTGCGGGCGCATGGCCAGTTCGTTGACGAGAACGCCGGGTGTCCCGTCGGCGCCACGAATCTCGAAGAGCTCGACGGCGAGGTGGCCGACGACTCCGAGCTCGGCGCCGATCCGCAGGGCGAGCTGCTGGGCCTCGCCGGCCAGCTTCTCGTCGAGGCCGGGGGCCGGGGCGATGACGGTGTCGCAGACGCCGTCGACCTGGAGGGACTCCACGACGGGGTAGGCGACGGCCTGGCCGTGCGGGGAGCGGACGATGTTCGCCGCGAGCTCCCGTACGAAGTCGACCTTCTCCTCGGCGAGGACCGGGACTCCGGCCCGGAAGGGCTCGGCGGCGTCCGCCTCGGAGCGCACCACCCAGACGCCCTTGCCGTCGTAGCCGCCGCGGACCGTCTTGAGGATCACCGGGTAGCCGTCGCCCTCGCCGGCGAAGGCGGTGACGTCGGCGGGGCCGGTGACGATGCGGTTGCGGGGGCAGGGCACGCCGAGCTCGGCGAGCCGGGCCCGCATCACGCCCTTGTCCTGGGCGTGCCGCAGGGCGTCGGGGCCGGGGCGTACGGCGATGCCGTCGGCCTCCAGGGCCCGCAGGTGCTCGGTGGGCACGTGCTCGTGGTCGAAGGTGATCACGTCGCAGCCGCGCGCGAAGGCGCGGAGGGTGTCCAGGTCGCGATAGTCGCCGACGACGACCTCGTTCACCACCTGGGCGGCCGAGTCCTGCGGGGTGTCACTGAGCAGCTTGAATGTCAGGCCGAGGGGGATGCCCGCCTCGTGGGTCATGCGGGCGAGCTGACCGCCGCCGACCATGCCGACTACCGGGAACGTCACGCCCCCAGGGTATCCGCCGTCCAGGTGCCCCTTGACTCTGGTCCGAAAGGGTCCCCCGGGGGCGTGGACCCGTCGTCGCTGGACAGGTGACCCGAGGCCCCGGGCATCACACGGCCGGGCTGGTTAGCATGAGCGCGTTGACGAAACCGACCGGACGGGGCTGAACGATCACCATGAGCGAACGGGGCGCACTGCGGACCCGGCTTGATCGGCTGGCCCGGGAGGTCGCCAAGTTCGGCGTGGTCGGCGCGCTCGGGCTGGTGGTCAACATCGCGGTCTCCAACCTGATCTGGCGCACCACGGACATTCCGACCGTGCGGGCCGGGCTGATGGCCACCTGCGTGGCCATCCTCTTCAACTACGTGGGGTTCAGGTACTGGACCTACCGGGACCGCGACAAGACCGGCCGGACCCGTGAGCTGGCGCTGTTCCTGCTGTTCAGCGCGGTGGGCGCGGTGATCGAGACGGGCGTCCTGTACGCGGCGACGTACGGCTTCGGCTGGGACACCCCGGTGCAGAGCAACGTCGCCAAGGTCGTGGGCATCGGGATCGCCACGCTCTTCCGCTTCTGGTCGTACCGGACCTGGGTGTTCAAGGCGCTCCCCGAGAAGGAGGCCGTGGTCGTCGCGGAGCAGTTTCCCGGGCGGCGGCAGCCCTCGGAGCCGGTAGCGCCGGACACCGTACGGAACTGACCGCACGCCGTACCGCGACGCCCGGCCCGCCCGGTCCCGTGCTCAGCGGACCGGGCGTTCCTGTTCCTCGGGGGTACGGGCGATGCTGCCGAGGAAGAGGGCGAAGACGGGCGGCTGCTGCTGGAGGAGTTCCAGCCGGCCGCCGTCGGCCTCCGCGAGGTCGCGGGCGACCGCGAGACCGATGCCGGTGGAGTTGCGCCCGCTGATGGAGCGTTCGAAGATCCGTGCCCCCAGGTCGGCGGGGACGCCCGCGCCCTCGTCGGTGACCTCCACGACGACCTGGTTGCCGGTGACGCGGGTGCGCAGGGCGACCGTGCCGCCGCCGTGCATCAGCGCGTTCTCGATCAGGGCGGCGAGCACCTGGGCGACGGCGCCGGGGGTGCCGACCGCCCGCAGGCCGTGCCGGCCGGAGCGGACGACGGCGCGGCCCTCGCCGCGGTAGGCGGGGCGCCACTCCTCGATCTGCTGCTTGATGACCTCGTCCAGGTCGAAGACGACGGCGGAGCCGGTGCGCGGGTCCCGGGCGTTGGTCAGCAGCCGCTGCACGACGTCGGTGAGGCGCTCGACCTGGGTGAGGGCGATGTTCGCCTCCTCCTTCACCGTGTCCGGGTCGTCGGTGACGGAGATTTCCTCGATACGCATGGAGAGCGCGGTGAGCGGGGTGCGCAGCTGGTGGGAGGCGTCGGCCGCGAGCCGCCGCTCGGCCGTCAGCATCCGGGCGATCCGCTCGGCGGAGGCGTCGAGGACGTCGGCGACCCGGTCCAGCTCGGGCACCCCGTACCGCTTGTGGCGGGGGCGCGGGTCGCCGGAGCCGAGGCGTTCGGCGGTCTCCGCGAGGTCGGTGAGCGGGGAGGTGAGGCGGTTGGCCTGGCGTACGGCGAGGAGGACGGCCGAGATGATCGCGAGGAGTGCCACCGCACCGATGATCAGCAGGGTGCGGCCGACCTCGCGGGTGACGGCGGATCGGGACTCCTCGACGGTGACCCGCTCGCCCTCCTCGCCCTTCACGACGGAGGTGATGGCGTTGCCGCCGGGGCGCGTGCCGACCTCGATCGGGGCGCGGCCGGGGAGTTCGACGCGGGCGTACCGGTCGCCGACGACCTGTTCGTCGAGGACGGCGGCGGTGATCCGCTCCTCGCCGAGCAGCCGGCTCTCCACGACGCTGATCAGGCGCAGCGCCTCGGAGTCCACGCTCTCCTGGGCGCTGTTACTGATGGTGCGGGTCTCCACGAGGACCAGGGAGATGCCGAAGACGGCGATCACCACGAGCACCACGGAGAGCGTGGAGTTGATCAGTCGGCGGCGCATGAGGTGCTTCTGCCCGTCAGTTCTCTCGGCCCGTCAGCTCTCCGCTCTTCAGCTCTTCTCGAAACGGAAGCCGACGCCGCGGACAGTGGCGATGTAGCGGGGGTTCGCCGCGTCGTCGCCGAGCTTCTTGCGGAGCCAGGAGATGTGCATGTCCAGGGTCTTCGTCGACGACCACCAGGTGGTGTCCCAGACCTCGCGCATCAGCTGGTCGCGGGTGACGACCCGGCCGGCGTCCCGGACCAGCACCCGCAGGAGGTCGAACTCCTTCGCGGTGAGCTGGAGCTCCTCGTCGCCCATCCAGGCGCGGTGCGACTCGACGTCGATCCGTACGCCGTGGGTGGCGGGCTGCGGAGCGGGCTCGGCGGCGCCGCGCCGCAGCAGGGCGCGGACACGGGCGAGGAGCTCCGCGAGGCGGAAGGGCTTGGTGACGTAGTCGTCGGCGCCGGCGTCGAGGCCGACCACCGTGTCGACCTCGTCGGCGCGGGCGGTCAGCACCAGGATGGGCACGGCGTGGCCGTCGGCGCGCAGCCGCCGGGCCACTTCGAGGCCGTCCATGCCGGGCAGTCCCAGGTCGAGGACGACCAGGTCCACGCCGCCCTGGAGTCCGGCGTCGAGCGCGGTGGGGCCGTCCTGGCGGACCTCGACCTCGTAGCCCTCCCGACGCAGGGCGCGGGCCAGTGGCTCCGAGATGGATGCGTCGTCCTCGGCGAGCAGTACACGGGTCATGGGGTGATGGTAGTCCGCGAGGGAGGCCCGGAGTGAGGCGCGCTGAAACGCCTTCGACTCAGGGCCCCATCCCCCTGAAGACCTTCGAATGATCGACTACGGTTCCAGTCTCGCCTGTGATCGATGTCTCATACCCTTCCATATGGCGCAAGGTCGTGTCGTATGGTGTTGCGACGCCTGTTGCACTAATGGGGACCTTTGGGCAGCGTTTCGCGCCGAAGGTCCCTTTCATGTGCGGGCTGGTTCCCGCCAGTCTTGTAACGAGTGAATGACCTGTGGGCCGGGCCCGGAGCGCGAAGATGCGCGCCGGGTGTGGATCCCGATGCGGTCGGTCCCCCGTCTCCGTACCTCTTTCCCGGAGGCCGGAAGGCGGAGCGAATCCCCTTTCAGGCGAGGGGCAGGGCCCTGAGCGCGTCGGTGCCGGCCACCCCCCACCGGACGTACCCCGCTTCCACGGCGGTTCGTCCCCATTCAGCAAGGATCGACCATGGCGTCCAGCCTGACGAAGGAAACCGCCGGCCAGACCGGCGGGGCGACCTTCTTCGGCCACCCCCGCGGCCTGGCCACGCTCTTCATGACCGAGATGTGGGAGCGTTTCTCCTACTACGGCATGAGGGCCCTGCTCCCCCTGTACCTGATCGCTCCCAACGGGCTCCACATGAACCCGGCCACGGCGACGGCGATCTACTCGGTCTACCTGTCGCTCGTCTACCTGCTCGCCATGCCCGGCGGCTGGTTCGGCGACCGGGTCTGGGGTCCGCGCAAGACGGTGGCCATCTCCGGTGCGGTGATCATGGTCGGTCACCTCGTACTGGCCCTGCCTTCCGAGGGCACGTTCTTCGCCGGCCTCGGTCTCGTGGCCATCGGTTCGGGCCTGCTGAAGTCCAACATCTCGACGATGGTCGGCCACCTCTACGACGGTCCGGACGACCCGCGCCGCGACGGTGGCTTCACGATCTTCTACATGGGCATCAACCTCGGTGGCTTCGTCGCCCCGCTGGTGATCGGTACGGTCGGCGAGAACGTCAACTGGCACCTCGGCTTCGCCCTGGCCGCCGTCGGCATGGGGCTGGGTGTCCTCCAGTTCATGCTCGGCAGCCGCCACCTGGACGCGCGCAGCTTCGAGACCCCGAAGCCCCTCTCGACCGCCGAGCGCGCCTCCACGCTGCGCAAGTCGATGATCTGGCTGGGCATCGCCGCCGTCTTCTACATCATCACGGTCGCCACCGGCGTCTACACGCTGAACTGGCTGCTGGTCCCGATCACGGTGGCCGGTCTGGTCATCCCGGTGATGGTCCTGGCGCGCATCAAGCGCGACAAGGAGCTGAACAGCACCGAGCAGCGCAAGGTCTCCGGCTACATCTGGTTCTTCGTCGCCGCCGCGCTCTTCTGGATGATCTACGACCAGGGCGGCTCGACGATGGCCATCTTCGCCGAGGACTCGGCGAAGAACTCGGTGTTCGGCTGGGAGTTCCCGGTCTCCTGGTACCAGTCGGTCAACCCCATTCTGATCATGGCCCTGGCCCCGGTCTTCGCCGCCTTCTGGATGGCGCTGAACCGTCGCGGCAAGGAGCCGAGCACGATCGTGAAGTTCAGCTCCGGCCTGGTGCTGGTCGGCGCGTCGTTCTTCCTCTTCCTGGCGCCGCTGACCATCGCCACCGACGGCCACCAGGCCGCCGCGATGTGGCTGGTCGCGATCTACTTCGTGCAGACCGTCGGTGAGCTGACGCTCTCCCCGGTCGGCCTCTCGGTCACCACGAAGATGGCTCCGGCCAAGTACGCCAGCCAGATGATGGGCGTCTGGTTCCTCGCGGTGACCGCGGGCGACTGCACCACCAGCCTGCTCTCCATCGCCGGAGTGGACCTCAACGGCACCGGGATCGTCACCCTGCAGGCCGCGCTCGCGGTGCTCGCGGGTGCCGCGATCTTCATGTACCGCGGCAAGGTGAAGTCCCTCATGGGCGACGTGCGCTGACGCGCGTACCCCGTAACGACGGCGGAGCAGTTGTGACAAACGGGTGCTGGTGGCCGAATCCGTCGGCAGGGATGAGGCGTGGGGCTTCGAGGCCGAGGTATTCATCCTTTCGGGTGTGGTTG
>NZ_JBSFFN010000054.1:0-38111 GCF_053596135.1 Streptomyces sp. NPDC001770
GGGCCGTGGCGTCCCCGACCGGGTCACCGCTCTGATCTGCCGGTGACTCCCCGCCCGCATTTCGGCCGGGGACGGGCGGTTGCCCGTCCCCGGCCGAAGTGCTGCCGAGGACCGCGTCGTGAGCGGTGGTTACGCGTCGAGGCCGATGGCGAAGGCGGCTTCCAGGTCGTGCTGGGAGTACGTACGGAAGGCCACGTGCGTGTCCGTGCCCTCGACGCCGGGGATCTTGCTGATCCGGCCGGGGATGACCTCGGCGAGGTCGTCGTGGCGGGCCACCCTGACCATGGCGATCAGGTCGTACGTACCGGTGACCGAGAAGACCTCGCTGACGCTGTCCAGCGCCGCGATGGACTCGGCGATCTCCGGAATCCGGTCGACGCTGGTTTTGATGAGGACGATCGCGGTGATCACGGCTGGCTTTCTCCCTCGGTGGCCGTGGCTGGTGTCTTCACTCTAGCCCCACGCCGGTGGACCCCCCGGGCCAGGACGAATCCGGCGGCGAACCCGGCCACGTGCGCCAGATAGGCCACGCCCGGACCGCTCCCCGCGGTGCGGGCCGCCAGCCACTGGAGGGCGAACCAGAAGAGGAGCACGATCCAGGCGGGGAAGCGGAGCGGCAGGAAGAGGAGGAACGGGAAGATGCTGGTGACCCGTGCCCTGGGGAAGAGGCGGAGGAACGCCCCCAGCACCGCCGAGATGGCCCCCGAGGCGCCGACCAGTGTCTGTTCGGAGTCCGCGTACGCCGCCGCGTAGACCACCAGGGTCAGATAGCCGCAGCCGGTGTAGAAGAGGGCGAAGCCGAGGTGGCCCATCCGCTCCTCGGCCATGGCGCCGAACACGTGCAGGAAGAGCATGTTGCCCAGCAGGTGGAGCCAGCCGCCGTGCACGAAGAGGGCGGTGAACGGGGTGAGCCACGCGTGCGCGGAGCCGTCCCACAGTTCGGCGGGGATCACCCCCCACCTCTCGAAGTAGCCCGCCTGTGCGGCGAGAGCCGCGTCGGCGGTGCCGTAGGAGGGTCCGAACCCGGAGACCGGGCCGGCGAGGAAGACCAGGCAGCACACCGCCATGAGGCCGTACGTGACGGGGGCGCCGCCCGCCGCCGCCGGGAGGCGGAGCCTCCGTACCGCGCCCAGCGGGCCCGCGTCACGCCGTTCGATCATGTACGGAGCATGACGTACCGGGACGGAACGGAACGGGCCGCCTCGCCGTGCCGTCGGCCGGGCGCGAGGCCGTAGGGTTGCCCCAGGACACCCGCAGTTCGACGGCGCACCGCGAGATCCTTGAGGCAGGACAGGACGGGCCTCGTCCGGGACGGCACGAGGCCCGACGACGAATGAGGACGGCACGATGACGACGGTTCCCCAGCCGACCGACGCGACCCGCTGGCGCTGCACGCTCTGCGGAAACCTCACCCGTTTCGACGTGACGCGGTCGTCGAAGGTGGTGGAGTACGTCCATCTCGACCTGGCCGGTGACGCCAGTGTCGAGGAGCGGGAGGTCGTCAGTGAGACGATCGAATCGGTCCGCTGCCGCTGGTGCAGCGCGGTGGACCAGATCGAACTGGTGGACAGGCCAGGTGCCGACTCCTGACGGAGTCGCATCCACGGACATGATGGGGTGACGGATGGTGGAGCAGCCGACCAGCGGCGCTGATCCGGCCGATGGGGCCGACGGCGCCGTCGAGGCGCTCGACCGCCCGCTGCCCGAGGGAGTGCGGCGGCGGGTCGTCTCGCTGGTCTCGGACGCCTTCGGAGGCCTGACGGTCGGCGAACTGCCCGCGCAGCTGCGGCAGTACGCCCGCTTCACCCCGACCCGGCGCGCGAAGTTCGCCGGGAACGCCATGGCCGCCGCGCTGGAGGGCGACGCCCGCTTCCGGGGACGCATCGGGGAGCGGATCGCGGCGGCCCAGCCCGAGCTGGCCCGCGCCCTGGAGGCCGGTGCGCCGCCGGCCGCCGCCGATCCGGTGGACGTCGCCGCCGCCGCGTACGTGCTGCGCCCGGTCGGCTGGGTCAAGCTGGTGCAGGCCGCCGGCGAGGAGGTCCAGCGGGCCACCGCGGAGCGTGCCGACGACGAGAGCCGGCGCGAGACGGAACGTTTGCGCGAGGAACTGGCCCACGCGCGCGGCCAGACGAAGGCCGACACCGAGCGGCTCCGCGCCGAACTGGACGCCGCGCGCAAGGAGTCCGAGTCGCTCCACCGCAAGCTGCGCAGCGCCCTCAGCGAGGTCAAGCGCAGCGAGGCCGCGCTGCGCCGGGCCGCCGCCGAGGCGGACGCGGTACGTGCCGAGGCCGCGGCGCAGGTCTCCCAGGCGGAGAGCGAGACCCGCCGGCTCAAGACCCGCCTGGCGGAGGCCGAGACGGCCGTGGAGGCGAGCCGCAGGGCCGCCCGCGAGGGCCGCTCGGTCGAGGACATGCGGCTGCGGCTGCTGCTGGACACCGTGCTCGACGCCGCCGCGGGGCTGCGCCGCGAGCTCGCGCTGCCCCCCTCGACCTCCCGTCCGGCGGACGGGGTGGACGCGGTCGAGCCGGGCCGGATGTCGCCCAAGGACATTGCCGCGAGGGCGCTTTCGGAGACCGATCCGGCGCTGCTCGACCAGCTGCTGGCGCTGCCGCAGGCACACCTGATCATCGACGGCTACAACGTCACGAAGACCGGCTATCCCCAGATGCCGCTGGAGAAGCAGCGGCTGAGGCTGCTGGGCGGACTGTCGATGCTCGCCGCGCAGACGGGCGCCGAGATGACCTGTGTGTTCGACGGGGCGGAGCTGGCCGTGCCGGTGCTGCTCGCGCCGCCGCGCGGGGTGCGGGTGCTCTTCAGCAAGGCGGGGGTGACCGCCGACGAGCTGATCCGGCAACTGGCCCGTGCCGAACCGCCGGGGCGGCCCGTCGTGGTGGTCTCCACCGACCGGGAGGTGGCGGACGGGGTGGCCAAGGCCGGTGCCCGGCCCGTGGCGTCCGCCTTGCTCCTGAAGCGGCTTTCACGCGTTTAGGGGCGCGTGGGATGATACGAGGTGATGTGCCGCTTTCGGGGAAACGTATCGTCAATTCCCGGCTACGCGCCGTGCGTCGGCGGTGCGGAAACGCCGGGTGTGACGAATTTCTTCCACGGAGGATTTGAACTGATCACAACCAGGTCACTAGGGTCAGGGCTCGAACCTTCGCACGGTTGATCACTCATTCGGGGTGGCGGCGAAGGAACCGCCGAGTCCGTGATGTGCGCGGAGCCGGGTCGTACCGGGTGTTCTGCCCTCCGTCCTGGTAGGCGGCTCTGAGGAAGAAGGAGCTCGCCTTCGTGGCGTCCCACCGTCGACCCAAGCAGCCGAGCCGCACCCGTGTGACCGTGCTCACCGCGACCGCAGCAGCCGCAGTGGCCCTCTCCGCCCAGGCCGCGCACGCCGATCCCAAGCCGACCAAGACCGAGGTCAAGGCGAAGGTCGACAAGCTCTACGGCGAGGCCGAGGCCGCCACCGAGAAGTACAACGGGGCCAAGGAGCAGCAGGAGAAGCTGGAGAAGGAGGTCGACGCCCTCCAGGACAAGGTCGCGCGTGAGCAGGCCGACCTCAACAGCCTCCGCGGCGAACTCGGTTCGCTCGCCACCGCGCAGTACCGCTCCGGTGGCATCGACCCCTCCGTGCAGCTCTTCTTCTCCTCGGACCCGGACAGCTTCCTCGACCAGGCCTCGGCGCTGGACAGCCTCACGGCCAAGCAGGCCGCTTCGCTGGAGAAGATCCAGGCCAAGCAGCGCACCCTCGCCCAGGAGCGCAAGGAGGCCCAGGCGAAGCTCTCCGAGCTCTCCGAGGTCCGCGACGCCCTCGGTGCGAACAAGAAGAAGTACCAGAAGAAGCTCTCCGACGCGCAGGCCCTGCTGAACACCCTCACCGCCGCCGAGCGCCAGAGGATGGCCGACGAGGACGCGCGCGCCAGCCGGTCTGCGGGCACCCGCGTCGACCTGGGCAACGAGGTCCCCGCCTCCGCCCTCGGCGCCTCCGCCCTCGCCAACGCCGCGACGCAGATCGGCAAGCCGTACGTCTCCGGCGGTACGGGCCCCAGCTCGTTCGACTGCTCGGGCCTCACGCAGTGGGCCTACGCGCAGGCCGGTGTCGCGATCACCCGCACCACGTACACCCAGATCAACCAGGGCACCCAGATCGGCCGCAGCCAGCTGAAGCCGGGCGACCTGGTGTTCTTCAACAACACCGAGCACGTGGCCCTCTACGCGGGCAACAACACGGTGCTGCACGCCCCGCACCCCGGCGCGTACGTCCGCTACGAGTCGATGAACACCATCGGCAGCTTCCAGGTCGGCGTCCGCATCTGACGGCCGGTACCTGACGCCCGGTAGCCGGCACCCGGTGTCCGCGCCCGGTGTCCGACGCCCGAACGGGCGAATCGGTTCGCCCCCGCACGACGCCCCGCCCCGACGGAGACCCAGGTCACCGCCGGGGCGGAGTGGTTTCGCCTCTCGCGCCCCCCGGCCGGTCCTTGGTCACCGTGTAACCGGGCGATTACTGTCTGTCTGCTGTGCGGCTCCCGTCCGTCGTCCCACCCGTCCCGGGTGGCAGGGGGCCGCGTGCGTACGCGCGCAGCGGAAGGAGTGCGGCTCCCGTGGTGTCCCATCGCCGTCCCACCCAGTCCGGCCTCAACCGGGGCGTCCGCGCCACGGTCCTCACGGCGGCCGCGGCGAGCGCCGCCGCCGGCCTCACCGGGGCCCCGGCGAGCGCGGCGGCCCCGCACGACCGGGATGCCACCAGGGCGCGCGTCGACCAGCTGTACCGCGAGGCGGAGCAGGCCACCGAAGGGTTCAACCGGGCCGGCGAGGAGACCGGCCGGCTCCGCGACGAGGTCGCCCGCGCCCAGGAGGCCGCCGCCCGTACCCGGGACGCCCTCAACGGGATGCGCGGGGGCCTCGGAGCCATCGCCGGGGCGCAGTACCGCGAGGGCGCCCTCGATCCCACCCTGGCCCTGCTCTTCTCCTCGGACCCGGACACCTTCCTCGACCGGGCCGCGACCCTCGACCGGCTCGGCGCCCGCCAGGCGCTCGCGCTCGACAAGCTCCGCCGCACCCGCCAGAAGCTCGACCAGATCCGTGCCGAGGCCGCGGACGACCTGCGGGACCTGGAGCGCAGCCGCGCCGCCGTGGCCCGCCACAAGCGCACCGTCGAATCCAAGCTCGCCGAGGCCCGCCGGCTGCTGGCCGCCCTTCCCCCCGGGCAGCGCGCCGCCCACGACGGCCGCGCGTCCCGCTCCGGCCGCCCCGCCGGCCCGGGCGGCACCGGGGATCTGGACGCCCTCCGGTCGGCCGCCGCCGGCCTCCCCGGCTCGGCGAGGGCCCTCGCCGCCCTGGCCGCCGCCCAGCAGGCGCTCGGCCGCCCTTACGTCTGGGGAGCCAACGGCCCCAGCGGCTTCGACTGCTCCGGGCTCATGCAGTGGGCCTACGCCCGCGCGGGCGTCAGCCTGCCCCGCACCTCCCAGGCCCAGCGGTACGCGGGCCGCATGGTGCCGCTCTCCCAGGCGCTCCCCGGCGACCTGGTCGCCTACCGGGCGGACGCCAGCCACATCGCCATGTACGCCGGGAACGGCCAGGTCATCCACGCCCCGTACCCCGGCGCCGCGGTCCGCTACGACCCCGTCGGCATGATGCCCGTCTCCTCGGTCACCCGGGTCTGACCGTACGATCGGCTGAATGGCAGAACAGGCGGCACCCCGGCCCGGCGCGCGGCGGGACCGCCCCCGCACCCGGCCCCGTATCCGGCGTGCGGCGGGCGTCCCGTCCGTCGCGCTGCTGCTGGCCGGGCTGCTGGCCGCCGGGGGGTGCGCCGCCCCCGGCCGCTCGGCGGACTCCGCCACCGCCGGGGAGATCACCGCGGTCCTGGACCGGCGGGCCGCCGCCGTGCTGCACCACGACACAGCCGCCTACCTGGCCGTGGTGGACCCGGACGCCGCCGCGCTGCGTACCGCCCAGCGCACCTCACTGGCCGACCTGGCCCAGGTACCGCTGCGGTCCTGGACGTACACGGTGAAGTCGATGACCCCGAGGGGCACCGGCCGGGTCACCGCCGACGTCGAGCTGGACTACCGCGTCGCGGGCTTCGACACCGCCCCCGCGACCGCCCGCCGCACCCTGGAGCTCGCCCGGGAAGGCTCCGGCGGGTCCTGGTACCTCACGGCCGACCGGCCCGCGAAGGACGCGGCCGTACCGCTCTGGGACCAGGGCCCGGTGACCGCGGTGCACGGCACCCACAGCCTCGTCCTCGGCGTCGGCCGCCCGGCGGAGGAGCTGCGCGAGATCGCGGAGACCGCCGACCACGCGGTCCCGGCCGCCTCCGCCGCCTGGCCGGACACCTGGGCGGCGCGGGTGGTCTACCTCGTCCCCGCCTCCACCGGGGCCATGGCGGAGCTCCTCGGCTCGCCGGCCGGTACCTACCGGGGGATAGCGGCCGTCACCACCGGCGCGGTCGCCGGCGGGAACGGTCGGCCGGGCCTCGCCGACCGGGTCGTCGTCAACCCGGAGGCGTACGCCGGCCTCGGCACCTTCGGCCGCCGGGTCGTCCTCACCCACGAGACCACGCACGTGGCCACCCGGACATCCACCACCCCCGCCACCCCGCTCTGGCTCTCCGAGGGGTTCGCCGACTGGGCCGCGTACCGGCAGGAGGACCGTACGGCCGACGAGATCGCGCCCGAACTCGCCACCGCGGTCCGCTCCCGGGACCTGCCCGCCGCGCTTCCCGCGGACGACGACTTCGCCTTCGACCGGGACGCGGACGCACTGGCGCGGGCGTACGAGGGCGGCTGGCTCGCCTGCGAGCTGGTCGCCGAGGAGTGGGGCGAGGACGCGCTCACCGACCTGTACCGGGCGGTGGGGGCGCACGACGGGCGCGAGGGGGCGGTGGACACCGCGACGGAGAAGGTCCTCGGCATCGGCGAGCGGGAGTTCACCACCCGCTGGCGCGACTACCTCACCGAGCGGCTCGGCTGAGGCACCGGCGCCTCCGCCTCCGTGCCGGTCTCCGCCGAGCCGGTCCCGGCCGCTGTTCCGGTCTCCGCCCGAGTGCCGCCCGCCGCCGGGGGGCCGGCCGGGGCCACCACCGGCCGCGTCCCGCGCCACAGCCGTACCGCCGCGACCACCGTCGCCGCGACCAGCAGGCCGTTCCGTACGAGGAGCAGGGCCACGCCCGTGCCGTCGCCCGCCACCACGTGCCCGAAGCCCAGCGGGAACTCCAGGAAGGTCACCGGGCAGGCGACCAGGACCAGGCAGGCGGGCAGGCCCGACCGGCTGCCCGGGAGGACCAGGCAGACCGCCGCGAGACCGACCAGCCACACCAAGTACTGCGGGCTGATCACCCGGCTCGTCGTCGTGAACAGCAGCACCGCCGTGAACGCCGCGTCCGCCGCGGTGTGCGCCGCGAAGGCACGCGCCCGCAGCCGCCACACCAGCAGCCAGCCGAACCCCGCCGCGCTCAGTCCCAGGGCCAGCGCCGACACCAGCTCCACCCGGGGGCCGAGGAACTCCATCGAGCCGTAGTGCAACTCGATCCACCCCGGCCAGCCCGCCCACCGCGCCAGATGCAGCACCACCCCGCCCAGCGACTCGATCTCGGTGCCCCGGTCCCGCTGGTACGCGAGGAACGCGAACGCGCCCGGCATCGTCAGCCAGAACCCCGCCGCCAGCGCCCCGGCCGCCACCACCGCCGCCGACCACGCGCGGCGGGTCACTTGCCCCGGGGCCGTCCCCACCAGCACCAGCACCGGCCACACCTTCAGCAGCGCCCCGAACGCCGCCAGCGCCCCCAGCACCCTCGGCCGGCGCACCCCGGCCAGCAGCCCCGCCACCGCGAGGGCCGTCACCATCAGGTCGTACCGGGCGTAGACGGTCGGGCCCAGCAGCGGTACGCCCGCCACCCAGACCCAGGCGCCCGCGCGCCGCGCACCGGGCCGCGAACCCGCCCGCAGCAGCAGCCCCAGCACCACCGCGTCGCAGACCAGCACGAGCACGTGGAACGCCGTCGGGTACTCCAGGAACGGCAGCAGCGCGGGGGCCAGGACCGGCAGCGCCGCCGCTGGCGGGTACTGCCAGGTGACGTCGCCCGCGGGGAAGGTGCCGGTGCGCAGCACCTCGTACCAGCCGTGGTAGATCACCGAGACGTCCACGGTGACGTCGGGACCCGGGACCGTCACCACCTTCAGCACGCAGAGCAGCAGCGCCGCCCTGGTCACCGTCCAGACCGCGAGGACCCCGCGCGTGCCGGCCCGTCCCGTCATGGCTCTTCCGCTCCTCGTGCCGTACGTCCGGTCAGCCATGATGCCGGGCCCCGCTGTGCGGGGGACCGAGGCGCGGCCGGAGGCAGGCCGCCGGGGCTGACAGGACACGGGGAGGTCCGTGCGCGGGGCGGGTCCGTTACTGTCGGCGGCGATGGACAAGACCTTGATCGTGACCAACGACTTCCCGCCCCGCCCCGGTGGCATCCAGGCCTTCCTGCACAACATGGCGCTGCGGCTGGACCCCGGACAGCTCGTCGTCTACGCCTCCACCTGGAAGCGGAGCGAGGAGGGCGTACGGGCCACCGCCGACTTCGACGCCGAGCAGCCCTTCACCGTCGTCCGCGACCGCACGACGATGCTGCTGCCCACCCCCCGGGTCACCCGGCGCGCGGCAGGGCTGCTGCGGGAGCACGGCTGCACCTCCGTCTGGTTCGGAGCCGCCGCCCCGCTCGGCCTGATGGCCCCCGCGCTGCGCCGGGCCGGGGCCCGCCGGCTCGTCGCCACCACCCACGGCCACGAGGCCGGCTGGGCCCAGCTCCCCGCCTCCCGGCAACTACTGCGCCGCATCGGGGAGGGCACCGACACGATCACGTACCTCGGTGAGTACACCCGGTCCCGGATCGCCGCCGCGCTCACCCCCGATGCGGCCGGCCGCATGGTCCAGCTCCCGCCCGGCGTCGACGAGAAGACCTTCCACCCGGCGTCCGGCGGCGACCGGGTCAGGGCCCGGCTGGGGCTCACCGACCGGCCCGTCGTCGTCTGCGTCTCCCGGCTGGTGCCGCGCAAGGGCCAGGACACGCTGATCCTCGCCATGCCCGCGATCCTGGCCCGCCACCCCGACACCGTGCTCCTGATCGTCGGCGGCGGCCCGTACGCCAAGGACCTGGAGAAGCTCGCCGCCGAGACCGAGGTGAGCCGCTCCGTACGCTTCACCGGCTCCGTGCCCTGGGAGGAGCTCCCCGCGCACTACGGCGCCGGCGACGTCTTCGCCATGCCCTGCCGGACCCGGCGCGGCGGCCTCGACGTGGAGGGCCTCGGCATCGTCTACCTGGAAGCCTCGGCGACCGGGCTGCCGGTGGTGGCGGGCGACTCCGGCGGGGCGCCCGACGCGGTCCTGGACGGCGAGACCGGCTGGGTGGTGCGCGGCGGCGACGCCGAGGACACCGCCGACCGGATCATCACCCTGCTCGGCGACGCGGAGCTGCGCCGCCGCATGGGGGAGCGGGGACGGGAGTGGGTCGAGGAGAAGTGGCGCTGGGACCTGCTCGCCGAGAAGCTCCGCACGCTGCTCTGACCTCGCGGTACGACGAAGCGGGGCTCGCACGCGCGTGCGGGCCCCGCTTCGCCGTACCGTCCGGATCAGCCGCCGTAGATCGACTCGATCTCGTGGGCGAAGTCCTTCGCGACGACGTTCCGCTTCAGCTTCAGCGAGGGCGTGATGTGTCCTGCCTCCTCGGTGAACTGGGCATCCAGGACACGGAACTTGCGCACCGACTCCGCCTTGGAGACCGCCGCGTTCCCGTCGTCCACCGCCCGCTGGATCTCCGCCAGCAGCCCGGCGTCCTCGCGCAGTGAGCGCGCCGTCGAACCGGCGGGCCTGCCGTGCTCCTCGGCCCAGCGGCCGAGGAACTCCTCGTCCAGGGTGACCAGCGCGCCGACGAACGGACGCCCGTCGCCCACCACCATGCACTCGGCCACCAGGGCATGGGCGCGGATGCGGTCCTCGATCACGGCGGGGGCGACGTTCTTGCCGCCCGCCGTCACGATGATCTCCTTCTTGCGGCCGGTGATCGCGAGGTAGCCGTCCTCGTTCAGCGTGCCGATGTCACCGGTGTGGAACCAGCCGTCCGCCAGCGCCTCGGCGGTCGCCGCCTCGTTCCCCCAGTATCCCGCGAACAGATGCTCACCGTGGAGCAGGACCTCGCCGTCGTCGGCGATCCGCACCACGGAACCGGGCAGCGGCTGGCCGACCGTACCGATCTTCGGCCGGTCCCAGGGGTTGAAGGCGGTGGCCGCACAGCTCTCGGTGAGGCCGTAGCCCTCCAGGACGGTGAAGCCGATGCCCCGGTAGAAGTGGCCGAGCCGCTCGCCGAGCGGGGCGCCGCCGGAGATCGCGTACTCGCCGCGGCCGCCGAGGACCGCGCGGAGCTTGCCGTAGACGAGCTTGTCGAAGAGCTTGTGCGTCAGCCGCAGGCCGAGGGAGGCGCCCTTCGGGGTGCTCAGAGCCTGGCTGTAGGCGATGGCCGTCGACGCGGCGCGGTCGAAGATCCGGCCCTTGCCGTCGCCCTGCGCCTTGGCGCGGGCCGCGTTGTAGACCTTCTCGAAGACGCGCGGCACCCCGAGGATCAGCGTCGGCCGGAACGCGGCCAGCTCGTCGGTGAGGTTCTTGATGTCCGGTACGCAGCCGAGCTTGATCGGCGCCATCACGGCCGCCACCTCCACCAGCCGGCCGAAGACGTGCGCGGCGGGGAGGAAGAGCAGCACCGAGCACTCGCCGGTACGGAAGAGGGGCTTCAGCCGCTCCACGACGTTGCCGCACTCCGCGAAGAAGCTGCGGTGGGTGAGCACGCAGCCCTTGGGGCGGCCGGTGGTCCCGGAGGTGTACACGATGGTGGCCGGATCGTCGGCCTTCGCCGCGGTCGTCCGCTCGTCCACGGTCTCCTCGGAGACCTCGGCTCCGGCGGCGTTCAGCTCCTCCACCGCGCCCCGGTCGATCTGCCAGACCTGCTTGAGCTCCGGCAGCCGCCCCTGGACCGAGGCGACCGAGGCGGCGTGGGCGTCGCTCTCCACGATCACCGCCACCGCGCCGGAGTCACCGAGGATCCACTGGATCTGCTCGGGCGAGCTGGTCTCGTACACCGGTACGGTCACCGCGCCCGCGGTCCAGATGGCGAAGTCGAGGAGGACCCACTCGAAGCGGGTGCGCGACATCAGGGCGACCCGGTCGCCCGGCTGCACCCCGGCCGCGACGAGGCCCTTGGCGGCGGATCTGACCTCGGCCAGGAACTGGGTCGCGGTGACGTCCGTCCACACACCGGCCACCTTGCGGCTCATCACCGCGGTGGCGGGATGCTGAGCGGCGTTGCGGCGGATGAGATCGGTCAGGTTGCCGTCCGTGGGGACCTCGTACAGGGCCGGAAGGCTGAACTCGCGCAAGACTGCTGCTCCTCATCGGGCTCCGGTGCCACGGCTCTGTGTGACGCACCGGAAGCGGTCCACGATTGGCAGGTGCTCAGTGGGGTGAGCACGACTGGACTGCCCGGACGTTACCCACCGGTACAGCTTCCGGATAGAGGAGCAGGACAGATGTCTTATGCATCACATACAGAGGCCGTCGTTCCGGGAACCCTAGACCACCGGTCTCCGGACTCGGAAGTAACCGCAGGTCCGACGCCCTGTTCAGGCCACAGGGGGCTGGCTAGGGTGATCTCATGCGTGCAGGAGAAAAGGGAGCGACGGGCACCCCGGTGGCCGCTCGCTCCACCACCCGCGTCCACGTGGTGAGCGACGTACACGGCAACACCGAGGCGCTGGCCCGCGCGGGCGACGGCGCCGACGCCCTGATCTGCCTCGGCGACCTGGTGCTCTTCCTCGACTACGCCGACCACTCGCGCGGCATCTTCCCCGACCTCTTCGGCGTGGAGAACGCCGACCGCATCGTGGCCCTGCGCACCGCCCGCCGCTACGAGGAGGCCCGCGACTTCGGCCGCGAGCTCTGGGCGGGCATGGACCGAAACGCCGCCATCCTCGGCGCGGTCCGCAAGCAGTACGCGGAGATGTTCGCGGCCATGCCGACCCCGACGTACGCCACCTACGGCAACGTCGACGTCCCCACCCTCTGGCCCGAGTACGCCGGACCCGGCACCACCGTCCTGGACGGCCAGCGCGTCGAGATCGGCGGCCGCGTCTTCGGCTTCGTCGGCGGCGGGCTCAGGACCCCGATGAACACCCCGTTCGAAATCAGCGACGAGGAGTACGCCGCCAAGGTGGAGGCGGTCGGCGAGGTCGACGTCCTGTGCACCCACATCCCGCCCGAGGTGCCGGAACTCGTCTACGACACCGTCGCCCGCCGCTTCGAACGCGGCAGCCGCGCCCTGCTGGACGCCATCCGCCGCACCCGCCCCCGGTACGCCCTCTTCGGCCACGTCCACCAGCCGCTGGCCCGCCGGATGCGGATCGGCGCGACCGAGTGCGTCAACGTCGGCCACTTCGCTTCCACCGGCCGGCCGTGGGCGCTCCAGTGGTGAGAGCGGCCGGACCGGGCGGTGGTGAGAGCCGTCCGCCTGGTGAGAGCCGCCGGACACCCCCTCGCGCACACGCGATAGCCTGCACCCGGCAGGCTCCTGCCGAGAATGGACCGGCACAGCGCATGGAGGGCCACGGCGATGGCTGAACACACCAGCTCGAGCATCACGATCGAGGCGGCACCGGCCGACGTGATGAGCGTGATCGCCGACTTCGCCCGCTACCCGGAGTGGACCGGCGAGGTGAAGGAGGCCGAGGTGCTGGCCACCGACGACCAGGGCCGCGCCGAACAGGTCCGCCTGGTCCTCGACGCCGGAGCCATCAAGGACGACCACGTCCTCGCCTACACCTGGAGGGGCGACGACGAGGTCAGCTGGAGCCTCGTCAAGTCCCAGATGCTGCGGTCCCTCGACGGCACCTACGCGCTGGCGCCCCTCGCCGGCGGCGAGCGCACCGAGGTCACCTACCGCCTCGCCGTCGACGTCAAGATCCCGCTCCTCGGCATGATCAAGCGCAAGGCGGAGAAGGTCATCATCGACCGCGCGCTCGCCGGTCTGAAGAAGCGCGTCGAGTCCGCCCCGCAGGGCTGACCCGGTGCGCACGGTCCTGGTCACCGGGCCCGGCGGCGCCGGCACCACCACCGTCGCGGCGGCCACCGCACGGGCCTCGGCCCGGGCCGGCCGCCGCACCCTGCTGGTCACCCGCGATCACGTACCCGGCTTCCCGGACGACCCCGGGCCCGTCGCAGCCGACGAGCTGCTGGACCACGCGCGCACCGACCCGGCCGCCCACTTCCGCACCGAGCTCCTCGCCCTCCAGGAACGCGCCTCCGCCGCCTTCGACCTCCTCGGCGCCGGGCGCATGGACGCCGAGGAACTCACCGAACTCCCGGGAAGCGCCGAACTCGCCCTCCTGCACACCCTGCACCGGGCCGCCTCCGGCGACTGGTCAAAGGCCGGGTACGACACCCTCGTCGTCGCCCTGCCGCCTCTGACCGAGGCCGTCGCCCTGCTCGCCCTCCCCGGCCAGCTCCGCCGCTACCTGCGCCGGCTGCTGCCCCAGGAACGGCAGGCCGCCCGCGCGCTGCGCCCGGTGCTCGCCCAGCTCGCCGGGGTCCCGATGCCCGCGCAGTGGCTGTACGCGGCCGCCGCCCGCAAGGACACCGAACTCGCCGAGGTCGAGGCGCTGATCGAAGACCGCTCCACCACCCTCCGGCTGGTCGCCGAGCCCGGACCCGCCGCCGAGGACGCCCTCCGCGCCGCCCGCACCGGCTTCGCGCTGCACGGCCTGCGCACCGACCTGCTGGTCGCCAACCGGGTACTGCCGCGCCACTCCGCCGACCCATGGTTCGCCGGTCTCGCCGCCCAGCAGGAGAAGACCCTCGCCCGCTGGTACGAGGACCACGAGGACCGGGCGCCCCGGCCCGGCGTGGGCCCCGCCGCCGGCGAGGCGTCGTACGAATCGTCGCGCGAGGAGCTGTACGAGGCCCCCCACCTCGGCCACGACCCCCGCACCGCCGAGGACCTGGACCTGCTCGGGATTCCCGCCCCCGACGACCGCCCGGCAGGCCGCGCCGACGCCCCCTGGTGGACCGAACGGGCCCCCCGGGACGGAACCGACGAAACCGACAGCACCGACGGAACCGACGGCCGCGAAGGTTCCGGGGGACCCGAGGGCTTCGTCTGGTGCCTGCCGCTGCCCGGTGCGGTCAAGTCCGGTCTGCGGCTCGTGCGCCGCGGGGACGAGATCCTCCTCGCAGTCGGCCCCTACCGCCGCAGCGTGCGCCTGGAGCCGGCGCTCCGCCGCTGCACCGTCTCCGGGGCCGCCCTCCGCGATGGCGTGCTGCGCGTCCGTTTCACCCCGGACCCGTTGCTCTGGCCGCGCACGCCCTGACGGGTCCTGTCGGCCACTTTGGCCACGCTGCCGAGCCGGCCGCCGCGCTGCCCCTGAACGGACGACCTCCGTTCGGGTACCGTCGGTAGTACGTCATCCGCGTCGCAGGAGCCCGCCATGAGTGAAGCCACCGATCGTCCCGCCGACGGCGACGCGTGGGCCGACGCCTGCGCCGAGGACCTGGAGGCCGAGAAGGCCCGCCGCCGCGCCACCTACGGGCCGCCGCCCGCCTCCGCCGCCGAGGAGCTGCGCAAGCTGGTCGACGCGGTGGCCGGGAAGCTCGGCGCGTTCTCCTCGCCGCTGCTCGGCACCGCCGCCCAGGGCGCGGTGCAGCAGGTCATCCAGCAGGCCAAGTCGGCGGTCGAACCGGTCATCGAGCGCAATCCGGAGATCTTCGACCACCTCGCCGCCGCGGGCAACGAGCTGCTGGCCGCGTACCGTTCCGCGGTCGAAGGCCAGGAGGGCCGCTGGACGCGGACCACCGAAGGCGCCTCCGGCGGAGCCCGCCGTCCCGCCGACACGCCCGGCCAGGCCGCCGACGACCCCTCCGACCCCCGCGACCGGCCCTCGGACGGGCCGTCGGCGAGCGAACACATCGACCTGGACTGAGCCCTGGCCGGAAATTCCGGCTCCCTTCTCGGGTACGGTTGACCCAGCGGGGCTCGACCGGAACTGAGGGATTCATGGGACTCACCATCGG
The DNA here is from genome assembly GCF_053596135.1 of Streptomyces sp. NPDC001770. Lineage (NCBI taxonomy): Bacteria > Bacillati > Actinomycetota > Actinomycetes > Kitasatosporales > Streptomycetaceae > Streptomyces > Streptomyces sp. NPDC001770. The sequence continues at coordinate 15,100 of NZ_JBSFFN010000054.1, forward strand.
CGTCGATATCGGCGGCACGAAGATCGCGGCTGGAGTGGTCGACGAAGAGGGCCAGATCCTCTCGATGTTCAAAGTACCGACCCCGCCGACGGCCTCGGGCATCGTCGACGCCATCTGCTCGGCCGTGGACGGTGCGCGCGAGGGCCACACCATCGAAGCGGTCGGCATCGGCGCGGCCGGATACGTCGACGACAAGCGTGCGACCGTGCTCTTCGCACCGAACATCGACTGGCGCCACGAGCCGCTCAAGGACGAGGTCGAACAGCGTGTCGGCCTCCCCGTCGTCGTCGAGAACGACGCGAACGCGGCGGCCTGGGGCGAGTACCGTTTCGGCGCGGGCAAGGGCCACGACGACGTCATCTGCATCACGCTCGGCACCGGCCTCGGTGGCGGCATCATCATCGGCAACAAGCTGCGGCGCGGACGCTTCGGCGTAGCGGCCGAATTCGGCCACATCCGAGTCGTCCCGGACGGCCTGCTCTGCGGCTGCGGCAGCCAGGGCTGCTGGGAGCAGTACGCCTCCGGCCGCGCCCTGGTGCGGTACGCCAAGCAGCGCGCCAACGCGACGCCGGAGAACGCCGCCGTCCTGCTGTCGCTCGGCGACGGCACGGTCGAGGGCATCGAGGGCAAGCACATCAGCGAGGCCGCCCGCCAGGGCGACGCGGTGGCCATCGACTCGTTCCGCGAGCTGGCCCGCTGGGCCGGCGCGGGCCTGGCCGACCTGGCCTCCCTCTTCGACCCGTCCGCCTTCATCGTCGGCGGCGGCGTCTCCGACGAGGGCGAGCTGGTCCTGGACCCGATCCGCAAGTCGTTCCGCCGCTGGCTGATCGGCGGCGAGTGGCGTCCGCACGCCCAGGTCCTCGCCGCCCAGCTCGGCGGCAAGGCCGGACTGGTCGGCGCCGCCGACCTGGCCCGCCAGGGCTGAGCTCGGCACCCGACCGCACCACGCGCGATCCGAACGGACGCCCGCCGCGCCCCCAGGGGCACGGCGGGCGTCCGTCGTATCGTGGCCCGCATGGTTCTGACGCCGCTGCCCGACTCCCGTACCGAGGAAGACGGTTCGGCCGTCGTCCGCGTCCTCAGCTACAACATCCGCTCGCTGCGCGACGACCCCGCGGCCCTGGCCCGCGTCATCCGCGCCTGCGCCCCCGACCTGGTCTTCGTCCAGGAGGCGCCGCGCTTCTTCCGCTGGCGCAAGGCCGCCGCCCGGCTCGCCGCCGCGACCGACCTGGTCATCCTCTCCGGCGGCGCCACCGCCGCCGGCCCCCTGCTGCTCTGTTCCCTGCGCGCCACCGTCGAACGCACCGAGGACGTCCTGCTGCCGCGCACCCCCGGGCTGCACCGCAGGGGCTTCGCGACGGCGGTGGTACGGATCGCCGGAACCCGGCTCGGCGTGGTCAGCTGCCATCTGAGCCTGCGGCCGGACGAACGCCTCGCCCAGGCCCGGGCGCTGCTGGAGCGGGTGGAGGCGATGGGCGTCGGGCACGCCGTGGTGGGCGGCGACCTGAACGACGTACCGGCCGGGGACGCCTTCCGGCTGCTCGCCGGGCGGCTCAACGACGGCTGGGAGGTACGGCCCTGGGGAGGGGAGCACAGCTTCCCGTCCGACGGGCCGGTACGCCGCATCGACGCCGTCCTCACCACGGACGGCATCGAGGTCCTCGGCTGCGGGGTCCCGGCCGGGCTCCCCGGCATCGGCGACGCCGATCTGCGGGCGGCCACGGACCATCTGCCGGTCCTGGCCGCCCTGCGGGTGCCCGCCGCTCACGAGGGCGACGAGGCCTGACGGTTCAGACGACGGCGCCGTGCCCCGGGTCGCCCAGGTCCTCGTCGTCGTCGTGCGGCATCCGCGCCACCAGCGTCGCGCAGCCGCCGAGGAACCCGCCGATGCAGACGGTCGTCAGCCACCAGGTCATCTCCCAGCCCAGCAGCACCGCGAGGAGCAGCAGCACCGGACCGCCGACCACCCCGAGCCAGGCGAACTTGGACGTGGCGTCCGCCTCCGGGAGCGGCGGCGGCTCCGGCGGCACGAAATGCCCCTCGGGGTCGTCGTCGTCCTCGTCGTCGGCGCCGCCGGAATCCGCGTCCGGCAGCACGTGGTCGCGGGGACCGCCGACGCCGGGGGCGAAGACCACCGAACTGCCCAGCCCGCTCTTGCCGTTGCCCTTGTCCGCCGGGGCCTCGGGCCGGTCCTCGTCGTCCAGAACGTTGATCAGGTCCTCGTCCGGCAGGGCGAGGTCCTCCACCGGCTTGAACGGCTTGGCGCCCGGCGGGTCCGGCGGCTCCTCGCCGTACCCCGCGACGATCGCGGCCCAGGCGGCCTCCTCGTCCAGCGGGCGCACCTCGTCCCGGGGCACGCCGGCGGGGCGCGCCTCGTCCGTACTCCCGGGCGCGGCCGTCTGCCCCTCCGCCTGCGGCGGTTCGCGCTCCTCGTCACTGCCCGTGCGGTCCGCGTCCTGCTCAGCCACCGGACGTACCCCCCTTCTCCGCGACTCCGGATGCGAGACGGGCGAGGAACCGGTGGCTCTCGTCGAAGATCCGCTCCGCGTCATGGTCCAACGTCGCGACGTGGTAACTCTGTTCCAGCAGCACCTCCTCGACGTCCCGCGAGGACACCCTGCTGAGGATGCGGGCCGTGTCGGCGGGCGGCACCACGTGGTCCTGCGAGCTGTGCAGCAGCAGCACCGGCTGCGTCACCTGCGGGAGTTCGGCGTCGACGATCCGCAGGAACCGGCGCAGCGAGTGGGCGGAGTGCAGCGGGACCCGGTCGTAGCCCACCTCGTGCGCACCCTCCAGGGCGATGTCCCCGGCCAGCCCGTTCGTCGTACGGACGAGGTGGCGGGCGACCGGCAGGGCGTACGCGGACAGGCCGTGCACCTTGTTCGCCGGGTTGACGAGCACCAGCCCGCCGATCGCGTCGCCGTGCCGCGCGGCCAGCCGCAGAGCCAGCGCCCCGCCCATGGAGAGGCCGAAGACGAAGACCCGCGCGCACCTCTCCCGCAGCACCCGCAACTCCCGGTCCACCTCGGCGTACCAGTCCTGCCAGCCGGTGACCGCCATGTCCTCCCACCGGGTGCCGTGTCCCGGCAGCAGCGGCAGCGACACGGTGTACCCGCGCGCGGCGAGGTGGTCGGCCCACGGGCGCAGCGACTGGGGCGATCCGGTGAAGCCATGACAGAGGAGGACGCCGACCTCTCCGCCCTCGTGGCGGAACGGCTCGGCTCCAGGGAGGACCGGCACCGGTGACTCCTGTTCGTGAGGCTGGGCTCGGGCGGGGGAGTGCGTGGGGGCTTGCGAGGGGGCGTACGGGGCACCCGCGAGAAGAATGACTTCACCGTACGCGACCGGGCCGACACCGACCAGGGCCGTCGCGCCTCGGGCACGGGGCAGCCCGCGCACCGTGCGGCAACGGCGGCCCGCGCGCGGGTAAGGTCGTGGCACAGGACACAGGAGGCACCCGAGTTGATCTACGGCGCGATGCACTTCTCCCTCGGGGGGTCCCTGAAGCTCGCCTTCAGGCCATGGGTCGAGGGACTGGAGAACATCCCCCTCACCGGTCCGGCGATCCTCGCCAGCAACCATCTGTCCTTCTCCGACTCCTTCTTCCTGCCGGCCGTCCTGGACCGCAAGGTCACCTTCATCGCCAAGGCCGAGTACTTCACCGCGCCCGGAGTGAAGGGGAAGCTCACCGCGGCCTTCTTCAAGGGCGTCGGCCAGCTGCCCGTCGACCGCTCCGGGGCCAGGGGCGCCGGTGAGGCCGCGATCCGCGCCGGCATCAAGGTGGTCGAGGACGGCGGGCTCTTCGGCATCTACCCCGAGGGCACCCGCTCGCCGGACGGCCGCCTCTACCGGGGCAAGCCCGGCGGCCTGGCCCGGGTGGCGCTGGCCACCGGCGCGCCCGTCATCCCGGTCGCGATGATCGACACGGAGAAGATCCAGCCGCCCGGCCAGGTGATCCCCAAACTCCTGCGGCCCGGCATCCGGATCGGCAGGCCGCTGGACTTCTCCCGCTACCAGGGCATGCAGGGCGACCGGTTCATCCTGCGTTCACTGACGGACGAGGTCATGTACGAAATCATGAAGCTCTCCGGGCAGGAGTACGTGGACGTCTACGCGACGGCCGCCAAGCGCCGGATCGCCGACGAGGCCAGAGCGGCCGCCCAGGAACAGAAGCAGGCCGCCCAGGAACAGAAGCAGGCCGCGCTGGAGCAGAAGCAGGCGGCGCGGGACGAGAAGCGGTCGACGCCGGAACCGCCCGCGCGGTAGCGGGCGTCGCCGGGGACGACCGGCGAAGGCGCCGGGCGGCGGCGGGTGTTCGCGGCGGCGAGGTTTCGTGGCAGCGGGTGTCCGCCGCGGCGGTGGAGAGAGAAGGTCCGGCCGACGGGGGCGCGGGCCGCGGGGGTGGGGGAGATGGCCGGGCGCGAGCGGGTCGTACGGATGTCGGTCGAGCAGCCGCTGTGGCGCGCGCTGACCGGATACCGGGTGCTGACGACGGTCTACGCCCTGGCACTGGCCGTCCTGGGGCGTGCGGATTTCGAACGGCCCGCGGTGGCCTTCGGGTTCCTCGCCGTGATGGCGGTGTGGACGCTGGTCACCCTGCCCCGGGTCGCCAACGCGGCCAGTTGCACACGGCCGTTCCTCGGTGCGGACCTGGTGGTCGCGCTCGTCGGCATCCTGCTCACCCCGGTCGCCGATCTCGACGCCCACCACGTCGACGGATCGACCCTGCCGTCGATCTGGACCGCCGGGGCGGTGCTGGCCTTCGCACTGAAGGGCGGCTGGCGGTGGGCCGCCTTCGCGTCCACGCTCGTGGCGGCCGCCAACCTCGTCGAGCGCGCCGAGCCCAGCCGGGACACCCTCCACAACGTCCTGCTGGTCTGGGTCGCCTCGATAGCGATCGGCTACGTCGTCGAGGTCGCCCGCGCCAGTGAACGCACCCTCGCCCGCGCTCTGGAGATCGAGGCCGCGACCCGCGAGCGGGAGCGGCTGGCCCGGGACATCCACGACAGCGTGCTCCAGGTCCTCGCCATGGTCCAGCGCCGGGGCACCGCGCTCGGCGGTGAGGCCGCCGATCTGGGCCGGATGGCCGGGGAGCAGGAGATCGCCCTGCGCACCCTCGTCTCCAGCGGTCTGGTGCCCACCACCCGGGTCTCCGAGGACTCCGCACTGGGTGCCGTCGTCCGTACCGTCACGGCGGAGGAGTCGCCCGCCGACGCCCCCGACATCGATCTGCGGACCCTGCTCGCCCCGCACGCGGGCTCCCGGGTCAGCCTCGCGGAGCCCGGCGCCCCGGTCCTGATGCCGCCCCGCGCGGCGCGGGAGCTCGCCGCCGCCACCGGAGCCGCCCTGGACAACGTGCGGGCCCACGCCGGGCAGGACGCGCAGGCGTGGATTCTGGTCGAGGACGAACCCGGCGAGGTGGTCGTCACGGTCCGGGACGACGGACCGGGCATCCCGGACGGGCGGCTGGCCGAGGCCGAGGGCGAGGGCCGGCTCGGCGTGGCCCTCTCCATACGCGGTCGGCTGCGCGACCTGGGCGGCACGGCCGAGGTGATCTCGGTGCCGGGCCAGGGCACCGAAGTCGAGTTGAAGGTTCCGAAGGTCCCACGGGGGAAGGCAGGATCGATCCGATGAGTACACCGACAGCACCGGGCACACCGGACAGAACGAGCGCACCGGCGGCACCGGGCGCACCGAGCGGGGCGGGCGCCCCGGGGCCACCGCCGCAGACCCGCGCCGACGGCACGGTCATCAAGGTCATGGTGGTGGACGACCACCCGATGTGGCGCGACGCCGTCGCCCGCGACCTGGCCGAGTCCGGCTTCGACGTCGTCGCGACCGCCGGTGACGGCCCGGGGGCCGTCCGCCGTGCCCAGGCGGTCCGGCCCGACGTCCTCGTACTCGACCTGAACCTGCCGGGCCTGCCCGGGGTCCAGGTCTGCAAGGAGCTGGTGGCGCACCATCCCGGACTGCGGGTGCTGGTGCTCTCCGCCAGTGGCGAGCACGCCGACGTGCTGGAGGCGGTGAAGTCCGGGGCCACCGGTTATCTGCTGAAGTCCGCCAGCACCCGGGAGCTGATCGAGGCGGTCCGCTCGACCGCGGTCGGCGACCCGGTCTTCACCCCGGGGCTGGCCGGACTGGTGCTCGGCGAGTACCGCAGGCTCGCCTCCGACCCGGCCCCGGCGGCCCCCGACGACCCGAAGGCGCCGCGCCTGACCGACCGCGAGACCGAGGTGCTCAGGCTGGTCGCCAAGGGACTGTCGTACAAACAGATCGCCGAGCGCCTGGTGATCTCGCACCGCACGGTCCAGAACCACGTCCAGAACACCCTCGGCAAGCTCCAGCTGCACAACCGGGTGGAGCTGGTCCGGTACGCCATCGAGCGCGGCCTCGACGACGTGTGAGCCGTGTCCGGCGGGCCGGCCGGGGCGGGTCCGCGCCCCGGCCGCCGCCGAGCGGCGAGCCCGGTCACCCGGCCGTATATTCGCGGTGACCGGGTCATGTGCCGTACCGCAGCACCAACGGGAGACGTCGTGGAAATCCTGGCATTCGGTGTGCAGGCCGACGAGAAGCCCCTGATCGAGAAGGCGTTCGCCGGGAAGCACGAGGTCCGCTGTCTGGAGGTGTTCCTCACCCCGGACACGGCTGCCCTCGCCGCGGGGTACGAGGTGATCTCCACCAGCGTCAACGCGGATCTCGGCGCCCAGGTGCTCCGGACCCTGGCGGCCGGCGGCACCCGGATGATCGCCCAGCGGTCCACCGGCTTCAACAACATCGACCTGGAGGTCGCCGGGTCGCTCGGCCTGCGCGTCGCCCGGGTCTCCTACTACTCGCCCTACTCCGTCGCAGAGTTCGCGTGGACGCTTGCGATGGCCGTGAACCGCAAGGTCATCCGCGCCGCGACCCGCACCCGCGACTTCGACTTCCGGCTCGCCGGGCTCCTCGGCCGGGACATGCACGGCCGCACGGCCGGGGTGATCGGCACCGGCAAGATCGGTGAGGCGTTCACCCGGATCGCCCACGGTTTCGGCATGAACCTGCTCGGCTGGGACGTCGCCGAGAACCCCGCCTGCGTGGAGCTGGGCATGCGGTACGTCGAGAAGGACCAGCTCTTCGCCGAGGCCGACCTCATCAGCCTGCACGTCCCCCTGCTGCCCGCCACCCACCACCTCATCGACCAGCGGGCCATGGCGCTGATGAAGCGCGACGCGATCCTCGTCAACTCCAGCCGGGGCGGCCTGGTCGACACCCGCGCCCTGGTCACCGAACTCCGCGCGGGCCACTTCCTCGGCGTCGGCCTCGACGTGTACGAGGAGGAGGCCGGGCTCTTCTTCCTGGACAAGTCGCTGGAGGGCATCGACGACGACACCCTCGCCCGCCTGCTGACCTTCCCGAACGTCCTGGTCACCTCGCACCAGGCGTACTACACCGAGGACGCGGTCGGCCAGATCATCGACGCCACCGCCGCCAACGTCGACGACTACCTCTCCGGACGCCGCAGTGACAACGTCCTGGTGCCGGCGGCCCCGGAGAAGTGAGCGAGCCCGGGACGGGAGCCGGTGCCCCGCCCCGGGCACCGGCTCCCGCGCGTCCAGCCGGGTACCGCGCGTTCAGCCGCGTACCGGCAGCCCTGCCAGCAGTTCGGTGACGATCGCCGAACCCCGCAGCGTCAGCACCGACTCCGGGTGGAACTGCACCGAGGCGAACCCCTCGCCGCGCAGCGCGTACAGCTCACCGGTGGCCGCGTCCCGGCTCACCTCGATGCCGTGCGCGCCCAGCTCGGCGGTGGCGGCGTCGTCGCACCGCGCCGCGAAGCTGTTGTAGAACCCCACCGTCTCCGGCCGGCCGAACAGCTCGATCCGCGTCTGCGCCCCCTGATGGGGCACCGCCTTGCGCACCACCTCCAGCCCCAGCTCCGCCGCGATCAGCTCATGGCCCAGGCACACGCCGAGCAGCCCGTCCCGGTGGTCGCGCACCAGCTCGGCCGCGACCGAGCGCAGCAGCACCATCTTGGCGTCGGTGGCATCGCCCGGGTTGCCCGGCCCGGGGCCCAGCACCACCGGCCCCCGGTGCGCCCGGACGGTCTCCCGCAACGCCGGGGCGTCGAAACGGAGCACCGACACGTCGAGGCCCGAGGCGCGCAGCAGGTGAGCCAGCATGGAGGTGAAGGTGTCCTCGCCGTCCACCACCAGCGCGTGGCCCGACATCGCCCGGGCCGGCTCCTGCATCCGCAGCCAGAACGGCGCCAGCCCGCCCCGCCGGTCGTCCAGCGCCGACTGCACCCGGGGATCGGTGGCCAGCTGCGGCCCGGTCCGCTCCCGCGGCCGCCGCCCCGGCCGCACCCCGAGAGCGGCCAGCACGCCCGCCGCCTTGGCGTGGGTCTCGGCGACCTCGCCGTCCGGGTCCGAGTGGCGTACGAGGGTGGCGCCCACCGCCACCGCGAGCGTGCCGTCCGCCGCGATGTCGGCGGTACGGATCAGGATCGGCGAGTCGAGGGTCTGGGCGCCGTTCGCGTCCCGGCGCAGCAGCGCCAGCGCACCGCTGTAGTAGCCGCGCCCGGCGGGCTCGTACCGCCGGATCACCCGGCACGCGTTCTGCACCGGGGAGCCGGTGACGGTCGCCGCGAACATGGTCTCCTTCAGCACCTCCCGCACGTCCAGCGTCGACTTCCCGCGCAGCTCGTACTCGGTGTGGGCGAGATGCGCCATCTCCTTCAGGCGCGGCCCGACCACCACCCCGCCCATGTCGCCGACCGTGCACATCATCTTCAGTTCCTCGTCGACCACCATGGAGAGCTCCTCGGTCTCCTTGCGGTCGGCGAGGAAGTCCAGCAGGCTCTCGACGGTCGGGCCCTGTTCCGGGTAGCGGTACGTCCCGCTGATCGGGTTCATCACCACCGTGCCGCCGGACATCCGGACGTGGACCTCCGGGCTGGCGCCGACCAGGGTGCGCCCCCGCGGGCCGCCGGTGTGCACCACGAACGTCCAGTACGCGCCGCGTTCGCCCTCCAGCAGTCTGCGGAAGAGCGCCAGCGCGTCCGCCCGGCCGTAGCCGGGGATCTCGCCCCGGAAGGTGCGCCGGATCACGAAGTTCGCGCCCTCGCCCTGCCCGATCTCGTCCTCGATCACCCGGCGGACGATCCCCGCGTACTCCTCGTCCGGCACGTCGAACGCGCCGCCCGTCACCCTTACCTCGTGCGGAGGCAGCGCCGCCAGCACCTCGGCGAACGGCAGCTCGTACGACGCGTCGGCGACCAGCACCGCGAGCGGCGTCCCGTCGTCGGTCACCTCGAAGCCCCGCTCGGCGATCTGCCGGTAGGGCACCAGGGCCAGCGAGGGCAGTTCGCCCACCGGCAGGTCGGCGAGGTGTGCCACCTCCCGGACCTCGCCGGTCAGTACCTCGACGGTGTCGTGGTCGCGGCCGGGCGTGCGGCGGCGCAGCAGGGCGAACGGCGGGGCGTCGTCCTGGAGGAGACGGCGGACGAGAGAGGCGGCACGGTGCGGCATGAGCGTTCCTTCCAAGGGGTTTCCAAGGGATTTCCCAGGGGAGGAACCGCTCCGCGAAAGCAGAAAAGGCCGCCCCTCGGGGCGGCCTTCGCGAAATGTTCAGCGCGAACTGTCAGCGGGCCGCCGTCGAGCGGGCCACCACCAGTTCCGGGTCGTGTGCGTGAACATGCCGCGATACTAGCGCCACAGCGCACGATCATGCGAGCAATCGTCTCAACTGTTGAGCGACCGGATGGACGCAGCCCGTGACCCCGTAGGCTGGTGCCCGTGACCGTGAACGCCAATACCTCCGTCGCCGGTGGCAACACCTGGCGAGACCTTCCCGCGGCGCAGCAGCCCGAGTACCCCGACTCCGAGGCGCTGCGCGATGTACTCGCGGACCTCGCGTCGTATCCGCCGCTCGTCTTCGCCGGCGAATGCGACCAGCTGCGCACCCGCATGGGAGCCGTCGCCAAGGGCGAGGCGTTCCTGCTGCAGGGCGGTGACTGTGCCGAGGCCTTCGACGCCGTGTCCGCCGAACACATCCGGGCCAAGCTGAAGACGCTGCTCCAGATGAGCGCCGTCCTGACCTACGCGGCTGCCGTCCCGGTCGTCAAGGTGGGCCGGATCGCCGGGCAGTACTCCAAGCCGCGCTCCAAGCCGACCGAGACCCGCGACGGGGTGACCCTCCCGACGTACCGCGGGGACTCCGTCAACGGCTTCGCCTTCACCGAGGCCGCCCGCATCCCGGACCCCCAGCGCCTGAAGCAGATGTACCACGCGTCCGCTTCGACGCTGAACCTCGTCCGCGCCTTCACCACCGGCGGCTACGCCGATCTGCGCCAGGTGCACGCGTGGAACCAGGACTTCGTGCGCTCGTCCCCCTCGGGGCAGCGCTACGAGGCGCTGGCCCGCGAGATCGACAACGCCATGAACTTCATGAAGGCCTGCGGCACCGACCCGGCCGAGTTCAAGGCGGTCGAGTTCTACGCCTCGCACGAGGCGCTGCTGCTGGACTACGAGACGGCGCTGACCCGCACCGACTCGCGCACCGGCGAGCTGTACGACACCTCCGGCCACATGGTGTGGATCGGTGAGCGCACCCGCCAGATGGACGGCGCGCACATCGAGTTCGCGTCGAAGATCCGCAACCCGATCGGCATCAAGCTCGGTCCGACGACCACCGTCGACGAGGCGCTCAGCTACGTCGACCGCCTGGACCCCGAGCGCGAGCCCGGCCGGCTGACCTTCGTCGTCCGCATGGGCGCCGACAAGGTCCGCGACAAGCTCCCCGAGCTGGTCGAGAAGGTCACCGCCTCCGGCGCGGTCGTCGCCTGGGTCACCGACCCGATGCACGGCAACACCTTCGAGGCCGCCTCCGGCCACAAGACGCGCCGCTTCGACGACGTCCTGGACGAGGTCAAGGGCTTCTTCGAGGTGCACAAGGGCCTGGGCACCCACCCGGGCGGCATCCACGTCGAGCTCACCGGCGAGGACGTCACCGAGTGCGTCGGCGGCGGCCACGAGATCCTCGTGGACGACCTGCACCAGCGCTACGAGACCGCCTGCGACCCGCGGCTCAACCGCAGCCAGTCGCTCGACCTGGCCTTCCTCGTCGCGGAGATGTACCGCGACCAGTAGGCCGCAGGCCCCGGAAGAGGCCCGCACCGACGCGCCCGTGGGGCACGGATCCATGTGATCCGTGCCCCACGGGCGTTCCGGGGCTTTTGCCCACCCGGTCCGATGGGTAAGGTTAGGTTTGCCTCACCGCGTCGGAGGGGTGCTCGCACACTTCCGGGAGGTGAACCGCATGTACGTCTGCTCCTGCTTCGGCGTCACCGAACAGCAGGTGAAGCAGCATGCGGAGGCCGGGGCCTGCACCCCCCGGCAGATCGCCTCCGCCTGCAAGGCCGGCACCGACTGCGGTGGCTGCGTCCGCCGCATCCAGGCGCTGCTGGGCCGGGGCGAGTGCCCGCGCCGCGAGCCGCTGGAGCGCCGCGCCGACCTGTCGGCCACGTCGGTGGGGCCGTCGGCCGCCTCGGTGGCTCCCTCGGCCGATCCGCTCGCCGCCGCGGTGAGCACGCCGGCCGCCGCGTTCCCCGAAGCCGCCTGACCGGAGCCGTAGGCGCACCGCCGTCGGCCGGTGTGTGTCAGCCCTCCGGCTGCTCGATCTGCTGCGCGATGTAGAGCGGCTCGCCGAGCTTCTCCACCAGCTCCAGCTGGGTGTCCAGGTAGTCGATGTGGTGCTCCTCGTCCTCCAGGATCGACTCGAAGATGTTGGCCGAGGTGATGTCGCCCTTGGCCCGCATGACCTCGATGCCGCGCTTGAGGCGGTCGATCGCCTCCACCTCCACCTGGCGGTCGGCCTGGAACATCTCCGTCACCGTCTGCCCGACACGCACGTGGAAGAGGCGCTGGTAGTTCGGGAGGCCGTCGAGGAAGAGAATCCGGTCGGTCAGGATCTCCGCGTGCTTCATCTCGTCGAACGACTCGGCCCGGGTGTACTTGGCGAGCTTCGTCCAGCCGAGGTGGTCCTGCATCTTCGCGTGCAGGAAGTACTGGTTGATGGCAGTCAGTTCGGCCGTCAGCTGCTCGTTCAGGAACTCGATGACCTCGGGGTCGCCCTGCATCGCAGAGGCTCCTTCCAACCGGTGTACCGGACAGTTGGGCGCATCCTCGCACCGCACCCCCCGGCCGTCCAGTAAGTACATGCTTAGTAGGTAATGACCGGTTGTTCCGTGCCTGGTCACCACCACCCTTCCCTGTCTGTCACCATGGAGGCATGGGTCAGCCGGAGAGCGAGGGATACCGCGTATCGGGGCAGTCCGAGCTTCCGCCGGGCCAGCGTCTGCAACGCGGGTGGCCGGTGACCCACTACGGGCCCGTACCCAAGTTCCGCCCCGAGCGCTGGGAATTCCGGGTCTTCGGAGCCACCGCCGACGGCGGGAAGCACTGCTGGAACCACGAGGAGTTCTCGGAACTCCCGTTCTCCTCCGTCGTCGCCGACCTGCACTGCGTGACCAAGTTCTCCATGCTGGGCTCCGAGTGGGGCGGCGTACCCGCCTCCGTCGTCCTCGGCCTCGCACCCCCCGCCGACGACGTCACCCATGTGATGGTGTGGGCCGAGTACGGCTTCTCCTCGAACCTCCGGCTCGCCGACTTCGCCTCGGAGCGCACCGTCTTCGCCACCCACAAGGACGGCGACCTGCTCACCGCCGAACACGGCTTCCCGCTGCGCCTGGTCGTCCCGCACCTGTACGCCTGGAAGGGCCCGAAGTGGGTCCGCGGCATCGAGTACATGACGGCCGACCGGCGCGGTTTCTGGGAGGAGCGCGGCTACCACAACATCGGCGACCCGTGGAGCGAGCAGCGCTACTCCTACCAGGAGAAGCCCGGGGACGGCCCGGAGCTCTGAGCCTGCAGGGGCCCGCCCGGGCCCTCAGGTACCTGCGGAGTCCCGCAGCTCCTTCAGCCGTGCCACGTCCGCGGCGTGCCCCTCTTTCCCGCCCGGCGTCTCGATGACCAGCGGCACCCCGGCCGTCGCCGGGTGCGCGAACAGCTCCCGGAACGGCTCCGCGCCGATGTGGCCCGAGCCGATGTTCTCGTGCCGGTCCTTGTGGGCGCCGACGACGTCCTTGGAATCGTTGGCGTGGATCAGCTTCAGCCGCCCCTCGCCGACCGTCTCCACCAGCAGGTCCAGGGTCTGCCGCATCCCGGACGGACCGGCCAGGTCGTGGCCCGCCGCGTAGATGTGGCAGGTGTCCAGGCAGACGCCCAGCTTGGGGTGGGAGTCCAGCGCCTCGAAGTACGGGCCGAAGTCCCAGGTCCGCGAGCAGATCGAGGACCCCTGGCCGGCGGTGGACTCCAGCAGCAGATCGGGATCGTCGTCGTGGGTCAGCTCGTCCAGCAACGGGAGCATGCGGTCACGCACCTGCGCCAGCGCCTCCTCGCGGGGGCGCCCGCCCGTCGCCGAACCGGTGTGGACGACGACGCCCAGCGCGCCGATCTCGCGCGCCCGGCGCAGCGAGTGCCGCAGGGACTCCACGGACCTCTCCACGGTCGCCTCGGTGTGCGAGCCGAAGTTGATCAGGTACGGGGCGTGCACGTACACCGGCATGTCCCGGGCCTCGCACTCCTTGCGGAACAGCTCGTCCTGATCGGGCTTCCCCGCCGGAGTGGCCCAGCCGCGCGGGTTCGCGACGAAGACCTGGACCGTCTCGGCCGCCAGCTCGTCGGCGTAGCCGAGGCCGGTCCTCACCAGCCCGCCGGCCACCGGCACGTGTCCGCCCACCGGGTTGCGCATGTTCACAGTCCCTTGGTCCTGATGGTGATGGTCGATCCTTCGGCCGCCCGGCCGCCGCCGTCGACGGACTGGCTCCCGACCGTGTCGCTGAAGGAGAGGAACGGCCGGTCGACCTCGACCTCGAACCCGGCGTCCTCCAGGAGGTCCCGTGCCTCGTCGACATCCTTGCCGGTGACGTCCGGTACCTCGATCATCCGGGGCCCCTTGGAGACGGTCAGCTGCACGGTGTCCCCCTCGGCCGCCTCGGCGCCGGGGGCCGGGGTCTGCTCGGCGACGTCGCCGGCCGCCTCGGGGGAGTCGACCCGGCCGGGCTTCGCCTCGGCCTTGAGCCCCTCCTCCTCCAGGGCGGCGGTGGCGTCCTCGACGGAGAGCCCCGAGACGTCCGGCACCTCGACCGGGGCGCCCTTGCTCACGACCAGTGCCACGGCGGAGTCGGGGTGGCGCCCGGTGCCCGCCCCGGGGTCCGTACGGACCACCTCGCCGCGCCCGACGTCCTCGCTGAACTCGCGGGTCACCATGCCCGGTGCCAGCCCGGCCTCCTTCAGGGACCGGCGCGCGTCGGCCAGCGGGGTTCCCGCCACGTCGGGGACCTCGACGATCTCCGGACCGCGCGAGACGACCAGCTTCACCGACTCGTTGCCCCGGACCCGGTCGCCGGGTGCGGGGTCGCTGCTGATCACCGAGCCGCGGTCGACCGTGTCGCTGTACGCCTTGTCGACGGACTTCACGTCGAGGCCGGCGTCCGTGAGCCGCTTCTCCGCGGTCTCCTGGGTCTGGTTGAGGAGCGAGGGGACCTGGGTGAACTGGCCCGAGTTGATGTACCAGACACCGCCCCCGGCCAGCAGTACCACCAGCAGCGCGGTGATCGCGGCGTAGACCCCGCGGCGCGGCCGGCCCCCGGAGCCTCCCGCCCGGGCCGACCGCCGGGGCCGGCCGGGCGCGACCGAGGCGGAGGCGGTGGCGGGCATCTCCAGCCGGCTCGTCCGGTGGGTGGCGCCCCGGTCCTCGGTGACGGCCCGCGGCAGCACGCTCGTACGGTCCTCGGCACCGGAGACGCCCAAGGCGCCCGGGCCGGCCGGGGCGTGTGCCCGCGGCGGTACGGCGTCCAGCTCCGCGTCGCTCAGCAGGGCCCGGGCCTCCAGGGTCTCGGAGAGGAGCACCACCGCGTCCTGCGCGCGGGCCCGGGCGTCGCGCGCGGTGGCCCCCGCCACCAGCGCGTCCAGCGCGGGGGAGAGCCCGGGGACGGCGGCGGAGGGCGGCGGTACGTCCTGGTTGAGGTGCTGGTAGATGATCTGGGCGGCGTTCTCGCCGGTGTGCGGCTTGGTGCCGGTCAGCATCTCGTACAGCACGACACCGCAGGCGTACACGTCGGAGCGGGTGTCCGCGGTGCCGTGCTCGATCTGCTCCGGGGCGAGGTAGGAGACCGTGCCCAGCAGGGAGCCGGTGGTGTCGGTGGCCGTGCCGACCGCACGGACCAGCCCGAAGTCGGCGACCTTCACCCAGCCGTCGTCCCCTATCAGGACGTTCTCCGGCTTCATGTCACGGTGTACGAACCCCGCCCGGTGCGCCGCGCCCAGCGCCGCCAGCACCGGCTCCAGGATGTCGAGCGCGGCGCGTGGCTGGAGCGCCCCGCGGTCGCGCAGCACCTCGCGGAGGGTGCACCCCGCGACGTACTCCATGGCGAGGTAGACGTACGCGCCCTCGGCGCCCTGGTCGAAGACGGACACCACGTTGGGGTGCGCGAGGCGCGCCACCGACTTCGCCTCGCGGATGAAGCGCTCGACGAAGGAGGCGTCGGCCGCGAGCGCGGGGTGCATCACCTTGAGGGCGAGCACCCGGTCGAGCCGGATGTCCACGGCCCGGTAGACCGTGGCCATCCCGCCCACGGCGATGCGCGCGTCGACGCGGTAGCGGCCGTCGAGCAGCCGTCCGAGCAGCGGGTCCTGGAGGGTCGTGTCCACCCGACGAGTCTACGAGCCGCCGCGGACACCCCGGGCGCCCCGGAGCGGGCCCGGGGCCGTATCGCAGCCGAGCCGTGACAACACCGGCGCGCGCACCTCGCCCGGAGTGCCGGGAACGCAGGGCCCGGAAGGCCGGGTTCAGAACGCCGGGCGCTCCGGGTCCAGCACCGCCCGGCCCTCCACCGGGGAGGACGCCTCGGCGAAGTGCCGGCGGGGGATGCGGCCCGCCCGGCGGGCGAGACGGCCGCCCTCCACCGCGTGCCGCATCGCCGACGCCATCAGCTCCGGCTCCTGCGCCCGGGTCACCGCCGAGGCGAGCATCACCGCCGCGCACCCCAGCTCCATCGCCAGCGCCGCGTCCGAGGCGGTGCCCGCACCGGCGTCCAGGATCACCGGGACACCGGCCCGCTCCACGATCAGCTCGAAATTGTGCGGGTTGCGGATGCCGAGGCCGGAGCCGATGGGTGAGCCGAGCGGCATGACCGCCGCGCAGCCCACGTCCTCCAGCTTCCGGGCGAGCACCGGGTCGTCGTTGGTGTAGGGCAGCACCGTGAACCCGTCGTCCACCAGGATCTCCGCCGCGTCCAGCAACTCGACCGGGTCCGGCAGCAGGGTCCGCTCGTCGGCCACCACCTCCAGCTTCACCCAGTCGGTGCCGAGGGCCTCCCGGGCCAGCCGGGCGGTCAGCACCGCCTCGCCCGCGGTGAAGCAGCCGGCGGTGTTGGGCAGCACCTGGATGGAGAGGCGCTCCAGGACGGAGAGGACCGAACCCTGGACGGTCGGGTCGAGCCTGCGCATCGCGACGGTGGTCAGCCCGGTGCCGGAGGCGACGAGCGCCCGCTCCAGCACGTCCAGGCTGGGGGCGCCGCCGGTGCCCATGATCAGCCGGGACGAGAACGCGCGCCCGCCCAGGTGGAAGAGGTCGTCGGACATGGTCAGCCTCCCTGCACCGCGGTGAGGACCTCGATCCGGTCGCCCCCGGTGAGGGCGGTGGAGTCCCAGGCCGAGCGGGGCACCACGCTCTCGTTGACGGCGGCGGCGACCCCGGAGGGTGCCCGGGTGAGGGACGCCACCAGGGCGCCCAGGGTGGTGCCGGCGGACACGTCGCGCGGGTCGCCGTTGACGGAGACGCTCACGGTGGTGGTCGGGTCGGTCATGCGTACTGCTCCTGGCGCGCGGGGACGACGGGGTTGGTGAAGCGGCCCGGCGCGAACGGGCGGGCCACTTCCGGGAGCGTGCCGGTGGTCAGCGCGTGCGCCATGGCGTCGCCGGTGACAGGGGTGAGCAGCACCCCGTTGCGGCCATGGCCGGTGGCGACGAGCAGCCCCGGCAGCGCGGTCGGGCCGAGCACCGGTGCGTTGTCCGGGGTGGCGGGACGCAGCCCGGCCAGGGTCTCGGTGAGCGGCAGCTCCGTGATGCCCGGCACCAGCTCGTGGGCGTCGCGCAGCAGCTCGTACACCCCGCCCGCCGTCACCGTGGTGTCCCAGCCCATCTCCTCGCTCGTCGCGCCGACGACCAGCTCGCCGTTCTCGCGCGGTACGAGGTACAGGTCCTGGCCCCGCACCACCGCGCGCACGGTCCGGCTGAGGAAGGGGGCGTACGCGCGCGGCACGGTCAGCCGCAGCACCTGGCCCTTCACCGGGCGCACCGGCGGGGCGACGCCCTCCGGCAGCCCGGGGAGCCGGCCGCTGAGGCTTCCGGCGGCCAGCACCACCTGGCCGGCCGAGACCGCCGTACCGTCCGCGAGCAGTGCCCCGGACGCCCGGCCGCGCGCGACCTCGAGCCGCTCGCAGGGGCTGCGGTGGAAGGCCACCCCGGCCCGCTCGCAGGCCGTCAGCAGCGCGGCGGCCAGCCGGCGCGGGTCGACCTGGTGGTCGCCGTCCACCCGCAGTCCGCCCCGTACGCCCGGCGCCAGCATCGGTTCGAGCCGCCGGCACTCGCGCCCCGACAGCCACTGCGACTCCAGGCCGGACCGCTCCTGCAGGGCGTGCAGCTCGCGCAGGTGCGCCCGGTCGTCGGAGTCCAGCGCCACCGCGAGTGTTCCGCAGGCGCGGAAGCCGGTCTCCCGGCCGCTCGCGGCCTCCAGCTCCGCCACGAACTCCGGGTAGCGGGCTGCGGAGGCGAGGTTGAGCCCGAGCAGCATCTGCTCGCCGTAGTGGAGTTCGGTGACGGCGGCCAGCATCCCGGCCGCCACCCGGGCCGCCCCGCCGCCCGGTTCCGGATCGGCGACTGCCGTCCCCAGCCCGGCCCGCGCCGCCCGCCAGGCGGTCACCAGGCCGATGATCCCGCCCCCGACGACGAGCACGTCGTACGAGGGCCCCCGGCGGTCCGTGCCGCTCGTGCCCCCGCCCGCCGTGCCCCCGCCCGCGGCGGAAGACGGTTCCTGTGAAGCGTGCATGGGTGTCCAGCCCCTCCCTTCGCCGGCATGACCCGGATCAGGTTCGTACGGTCGGAGGCCGCGAGCCTCCCTCTCAGCCCGGTGCGTCCGGGCTCCCGCGAGTGTCTTTCCGCAGCCACCCTAAACCCCGCCGTCCGCGCGGTACGAGGGAGCCGCCGGGGCGGCCCGCGCACCCCGATGGATGACGCCCCGTCAGGTGCTTAGGGTGGGTGCGTGAGCGAACAGAGCGGGCAGCGGGCGCCGGAGCACGGCGTCGTCATCGTCGGAGCGGGCATGGCGGGGGTGCGGACCGCCGTCGCCCTGCGGGACGAGGGGTACACCGCGCCCGTCACCCTGATCGGCGCGGAGCCGCACCAGCCCTACGACCGGCCGCCGCTCTCCAAGGCCGTGCTCCTCGGCACCGCCGAGCACTCCGCCTTCGGCATCGACTTCGAGGCACTCGACGTCGATCTGCGCCTCGGGCTCTCCGTCACCGGCCTGCGCCCCGCCGTCCGGGAGGTGGACACCCCGGACGGCCCGGTGCCCTACGACGTCCTGGTCCTCGCCACCGGCGCCGAACCCCTGACGCTGCCCGGCGCCGCCGGGGTCCCCGGCACCCACCTGCTGCGCACCCTGGACGACGCGGCCCGGCTGCGGCCCGTCCTCGCCCAGCGCCACGACGTCGTCGTGGTCGGCGCGGGCTGGATCGGCGCCGAGTTCGCCACCGCCGCCCGCGCCGCCGGCTGCACGGTCACCGTCGTGGAGGCCGCCGACCGCCCGCTCGCCGGGGTACTGCCCGCCGAGGTCACCGCCCCCATGGCCGGCTGGTACGCGAGCGGCGGGGCCACGCTCCTCACCGGCGCCCGGGTCGACCGCGTCGAACCCGGCGCCGTGGTCCTCGCCGACGGCCGCAGGCTCCCGGCCGGCGCGGTGGTCGTCGGCATCGGCGCCCGCCCCGCCACCGGCTGGCTCACCGGTTCCGGCATCGCGCTCGGCCCCGACGGATCGGTCACCGCCGACGCCTCGCTGCGCACCTCGGCCCCCGGGGTGTACGCCGTCGGGGACTGCGCCTCGTACCCCTCCGCCCGCTACGGCGCACGCCTCCTGGTCCACCACTGGGACAACGCGCTCCAGGGACCGCGTACGGTCGCGGCGGGCATCGCGGGAGCCGGGGAATCCGGCGCCGCGGAGCCGTACGACCCGGTGCCGTACTTCTGGTCCGAGCAGTTCGGCCGGTTCGTCCAGTACGCCGGGCACCACGCGGACGCCGACACCCTGCTGTGGCGAGGCGACCCCGCCGACGAGGAGTGGACCGTGCTCTGGCTGCGCGGCGGCGCGCTGGTCGCCCTGCTGGCGGTCGGCCGTCCGCGCGATCTCATCCAGGGCCGCAAGCTCGTCGCCTCCGGCTCGGCCGTCGACCCCGAGCGGGCCGCCGACCCCGCCGTACCCCTGAAGTCCGCCGTCCGCTGAGCCCCGGGGCGCCGCTCGCGCGCGCCCTCACGATCCCTTCCGACCCCCGCGCGACCTGCGCGGACGCCGTCCTTACGTGGTCCGTACGGTCGGCCCGGCTTCCGGCTGTCGGTCCCAGATGGCACGCTTGTCCTCGTGACCGAGATTGACGCAAAGATCGATGCTCTCGTCCCTGCCTGGCTCCACCTCCCCGACATCGCGGAACTCCTCGATGTCCAGGTGACGCGCGTGCGGCAGCTGGTGAAGGAAGGCCAGCTGATCGCGGTGCGCCGCGGTGAGAACCGGACGCTCCAGGTGCCTGCCGCCTTCATCGACGGCGACAAGGTGGTCAAGGGCCTCGCGGGGACCCTGACGCTCCTGAGGGACGACGGCTATTCCGACGAAGAGATGCTGGACTGGCTCTTCACCCCCGACCCGACCCTGCCGGGAACCCCCGCGCAGGCGCTGAGCGAGAATCGCGGGACGGAGGTGAAGCGCCGCGCCCAGGCGCTCGCCGTCTGACCGAGACGACCGCACACGTGGTCGCGGGCCGTGCTTCCCACGGCCCGCGCCCGCGGTGACCCACGGGGGGAACTCCTTCATGTCCACGCCGCGCCACCTGCTCGCCGACGCCCGTCTCTATCTGTGCACGGACGCCCGCAGGCGGCAGGGCGACCTCCCCGCGTTCCTCGACGCCGTGCTCTCCTCCGGCGTGGACATCGTCCAGCTGCGGGACAAGGGCATGGAGGCCGCCGAGGAGCTGGAGCACCTCCAGGTATTCGCGGAGGCCTGCGCACGCCACGGCAAGCTCCTCGCCGTCAACGACCGCGCGGACGTCGCCCACGCCATCGGCGCCGACGTCCTCCACCTCGGCCAGGGCGACCTGCCCGTCCCCGCCGCCCGCGCCATCATCGGCGGGACCCCGCTGATCGGCCGCTCCACGCACGCCGAGTCCGAGGTGGACGCTGCCGCCGCACAGCCCGGCGTCGACTACTTCTGCACCGGCCCCTGCTGGCCCACCCCGACCAAGCCCGGCCGCCATGCCCCCGGCCTCGGCCTCGTCCGGTACGCCGCCTCCCTGGACACCCCCCGCCCGTGGTTCGCCATCGGCGGCATCGACGCGGGCAATCTCGACGAGGTACTGGACGCGGGCGCCCGGCGCGTCGTGGTGGTCCGCGCGATCACCGAGGCCGACGACCCGGCCGCGGCCGCGGCCGGCCTGGCGAAGCGCGTCCGCGAGCGCTGACCGCCCGCCCCGCCGCCACCCGCCCGTCGTCACCCGTGCGGCGGACCCGCGCCGGGGGCCGGAGTGCCGGGCGGGAGCGCGCTGTCCGAGGCGTGGACAGTATTCACTGCAATACGGACATATGTCCCGCTCTGGTTGGGGGACGGCCGCACCCTGGTTAACCTCGCGGTATGGCCCTTGGCACCTCCTCCACCCGGACGGACCGCGCACGCACCGTGCGCGACCTGCTCGCGTCCGGCAAGACGTCGTACTCCTTCGAGTTCTGGGCACCCAAGACCGAGAAGGGCGAGCGGAACCTCTGGAACGCGCTGCGCCGGGTCGAGGCCGTGGGTCCCAGCTTCGTCTCCGTGACGTACGGAGCCGGAGGTTCCACCCGGGCGGGCACGGTCCGGGCGACGCAGCAGATCGCGGCCGACAGCACGCTCACCCCCGTCGCGCACCTCACCGCGGTCAACCACTCCGTCGCGGAGCTGCGGAACATGATCGGCCAGTACGCCGACGCCGGGATCCGGAACATCCTCGCCGTGCGCGGAGACCCGCCGGGCGACCCGATGGGCGAGTGGGTCGAGCACCCGGAGGGCGTCAAGTACGCCGCCGACCTGGTGCGGCTCATCAAGGAATCCGGCGATTTCTGCGTCGGCGTCGCCGCCTTTCCCGAAATGCATCCCAGGTCGGCCGACTGGGAAACGGATACGCGCCACTTCGTGGACAAATGCCGGGCCGGTGCCGACTACGCCATCACGCAGATGTTCTTCGAACCCGGGGACTATCTCCGGATGCGTGACCGTGTGGTCGCCGCGGGTTGCGACACGCCCATCATTCCCGAGGTCATGCCGGTCACCAGCGTCAAACAGCTCGAACGCTTTCCCCAGCTGAGCAACGCGGCCGTCCCCCGGGCCCTCGAAGAACGCATCCACGCCGTCAAGGACGATCCGGCCGCTGTACGCTCCATTGGCATCGAGTTCGCAACGGAGTTCTGCGCGAAGCTGCTGTCCGAAGGTGTGCCCGGACTGCACTTCATCACGCTCAACAACTCGACGGCAACGCTCGAAATCTACGAGAATCTCGGACTGCACAAGCAGTCGTGACCGGCCGTACCCGCCCCCGATCCGGCGGCGGCGGCCGTAGAAGGGGGCGGGCGTGGGCTGGACGGTCCTCTACATCGCTTTCGGCGTGGTGGCGTTGTGGCTGCTGGGCGAGGTGCTGCTGCAGTACAAGGCACGGCTGCGCTGGAGGCTCCTCGCCTTCTCCGGATTCCTCTGCGTGGTGCTCGGCGTCCTGATCCCGTCCGTGCTGGTCATCGTCGTGGGCGCGATCGCCTTCGCGGTGGGCCAGACCTACGTGACGCTCTCCTTCCGGCGGGGCTTCTCCACCGGGTGGGCCATAGGGGGCAGCCCCGGGGCCAGCCGCCGTCGCCGCGGCGAACGGCGCCCCGCCAAGGAGGAGCCCGTCCTCGAGGTCTCCGGCCTGGAGTACGAGGAACCGGCCGCGCCCGCGCAGGACGAACAGGCCGCGGTGTACGAACCGCAGCCCATGCCGGAGGAGACCGGCCAGTACGGCGTGTACAGCCCGAGCACGAGCCCGTACGCGCAGCCGGGCGGCGACCAGGGATACCAGGAGCAGTACCAGCAGGAGCCGCAACCGGCCGGCGCCCAGCCCCAGTTCGCCGCCCACGACCCGTACAGCGGCTACGGCGAGCCCGCGCAGAACCCCTCGTACGACGGCGGGTACGCCTACGGCACCGACCAGCACAGCTACGCGGCGTACTCCGACCCGTACATCGGTACGGGCGGCACGGCCGCTCCGTCGTACGCGTCCTACGACGCCTACGGCAACAGCACGGGCTACGACCCCGGGGCGGGCGGGTACGACGGCTACCCGAACCAGCAGCAGTACACCGAGCCGTACGCCGCCCAGCCGTACAGCGCCGACACCCCGCCGGGCGGTGTGTGGGTGCCGCAGCAGCGCGAGGGCGAGCAGTACCCGCAGGGCACGCCCGCCCCGTACGGCAGCGGCTACCCGGCCGGTGACGACGGATACGGCAACGGCACCGGCTACGACCCCGGCCAGAACGAGCGGTACCGCTACTGACACGACTCCGAGGTGGGCGGCCGCCTCGCGCAGCCGGACGATGGACTCGTCGGTCCGTCCGAGCCGACGGAGTGCTCCTGCCGCGTAGCCCAGGGCCCAT
>NZ_JBSFFN010000055.1:0-35550 GCF_053596135.1 Streptomyces sp. NPDC001770
GGGAGCGGTGGGCCGGGTGCTCAGGAGTTCGTCGCTCGCCGGCCCCACCGCTCACCAGACCCCGTCGCGTACCGCCGCTCCCTCGGTGCGGGCTTCTCGGCGGGTACGCGCCGTCAGGCGTCCTGGCGCTCCGGTTCGGCTCCGGTCAGCTCGGGCTCCAGGCCCTCGCCGAGCTCGGTCCGCCGACGCCCCACGTCGCTGCGCCACGCCTCGAAGGCCCAGGCGGTGAGTGCGGCCACCGCCGCCCCGAGCAGCCAGCCCCCGACCACGTCGCTGAACCAGTGGACGCCGAGCGCGACCCGGGTGAACCCCACTCCGACCACCGACAGGGCCGCCACGCCCCAGCACACCGCGTGCCAGGCGCGCGGCACCATCGGCAGCAGGACCAGCAGCAGGACCGCGAAGGAGGTGGTCGCGGTCATCGCGTGCCCGGAGGGGAAGGAGAAGCCCGGCGCATGCGCCACCGGGTCCTCCAGGGACGGCCGGGCGCGCTCCACCACGGTCTTGACGAGCAGCCCGACCAGCCCTCCGCCCACCGTCGTCACGGCGGCCCAGGACGCGAGCCGCCAGGCCCGCTTCCACAGGAGCCAGACCGTCAGCAGCGCCACCGCGGTCCGCAGGGTGGTCGGGTCCCACACCCAGTCGGAGAGGAACCGCAGGGTGCTGGTCCACTCGGGGTGGTCGAGGGCCGTCCGGTTCAGCCGCAGGGCCGCCGAGGCGTCGAGCCGGCGCAGCGGCTGCCAGTGCCCCTCCACGAGGACGAGCAGCAGGGCGAAGGGCACCGCGGCCACGGCGGCGACCGCGACCGCCCCGAGCAGCCGGGCGCCGAATCTCCGGTCGGCCCGGCGGCTGTCGCGGAAGCGGCGGGCGGTGGTGCGTACGGGCATGGGAGCTCCCGGGTCCGTGGTGGATCGGTTCGGTTCTGTCCGGGCCGGGGGCCCTCAGGCCCCCGGGTCGGGCTGGATCGGTCCGGGCCGCCGGGCCCGCACCGCTTCGAGCTGCGCGGCGAAGGACAGCCCGAGGAAGAGGGCGATCGAGGTCAGATAGGCCCACAGCAGCAGCGACATGAAGGCGCTGAGGGGGCCGTATACGGTGTCGAACGACCCGCTGAAGGCAAGGTACTTGCTGAGCAGCCAGGTCAGCGCGGTCCACAGCACCAGGTAGACGGCCGCCCCGAACGCCAGCCAGGTGTAACCGGGTTGCTTGCGCCGGGGCGCCCGGCGGAATATCGCGCTGGCGGAGATCAGGGCGAGAATCACACCCAGCGGCCACCGCAGCAGGTCCCAGGCGGTCCGGGCGCCGTCGCCGAGGTGGTAGACGGTGGTCGCGGCGGTCACGAGGTCCCCGCCCGCCACCATCAGCAGCGAACCGATGCCGAGCGGGATGCCCGCGCTGAGGGACATGACGAGACCGCGCAGGTACTTGCGGTGGAAGACCCGGTCGCGTTCGACACCGTAGATCCGGTTCGCACCCCGCTCGACCTGGCACATCGCGGTGGTGGTGTTGACCATCGAGAAGGCGAGCCCGAACCAGAGGGCCAGACGGGCGCCGATGCCCGTCTGGCGTCGGCTCTGGTCCAGTGCCTCGTCGACGACGTCGGCGCTGGGGCCCGCGCTGATCCGGTGGATCGTCAGCTCGGCGAGCCGGCCGATGTTCTCGGTGTGCATCTCGGCGGAGAGCCCGACGAACGCGATGACCAGTGGTATCACCGCCAGCACCGTCTGCAGGGCGAGTGCCCGGGAGTGGCTGAACCCGTCGGAGTAGCGGAAGCGGACGAAGGAGTCGCGCACGAGCTGCCAGCTGCCGTACCGGCGCAGCGTGGCCAGCGCCTCGTCGGCGGAGAGCTCGTCGCCCGTCATGTCACGGGTCTGCGGGACCCGGGTCGCCGTACCCATCACACGCCCCCGGCGGGGACGAGGACGGTCAGCGCCCCGGGCACGACCTCGGCGGTGAGCCGGATACCGGCGCCCAGCGGGTCGCCGTCCATCTCGCGGGGCTGCGGCGACGCGAAGTGCAGCTCGGCGCGGCGGAACGTGAAGAACTCGACGGGACCTCCGCCCTCGCCGCCCCTGCCCGAGGACGGGCGCAGCAGCACCCGCAGGGCGCCCAGCCAGCCGGCCGGGCCGTGCGGATCGTAGAGCGCGAGGTCCAGCAGCCCGTCGTCCGGCCGCGCGGTGGGTACGAGGGCGGTGCCGCCCTGCACCGTACCGATGTTGGCGAGGAGCACCATCCGCACGCTCCGGTGCAGCTCCGGGCCACCGTCCAGGCGGACCGTCAGCCGGGTCCGGGGGGACCGCAGCTCCCGCAGCCCCGCCACCACGTAGGCGGGCCAGCCCACCGCGGACTTGGCGCGGTCCGAGGTGTGCTCCAGCATCGCCGCGTCCAGGCCCGCCCCCGACATGGCCGTGAAGTGGGTCGCGGGGACGCCGTCACCCTCCAGCCGGCCCAGGTCGAGCCGCTGCGGGGCACCGGCCAGCGCCGCGTGCAGGGCCTTCGCGGGGTCCAGCGGCAGCCCGAGGTGACGGGCGAGCAGATTGCCGGTGCCGCAGGGGACGACCGCCAGGGCGACGCCCGTACCCGCGAGGACGTCGGCCACCGTACGGACCGTCCCGTCGCCGCCGCAGACCACGACCAGACCCGCACCCTCACGCACCGCGTCCGCCGCCTGCCCGGCGCCCGGGTCGTCCGCCGTCGTCTCGGCGAAGACCGGTTCGCCGCGCCCGTGCTGGGCCAGTACCAGCCGCAGGGTGTCCCGCACCGCGGGGCCGGTGACCGTGGGGTTGACGATGACGACCGTGTGCCCGGTGGGCGGCTGCTCGGTACGGGCCACGGCCGCCGCCACGGCGACATCGGCCGCGGCGGCGGGTACGGGGGCCGCCGCGTAGTCGTCCGCGAGGACGGCCCGGCCCACGATCAGCAGCGAGAGGCCGCCGTTCAGCAGGCCGCCCGCCACGTCGGTGGGGTGGTGCATGCCCCGGTAGAGCCGGGAGACCCCGACGAGCAGCGGGATCAGCAGGAAGAAGACGCCCAGGACCTTCCGCCAGGGGCCGCGTACCCGGGACAGCGCCAGGACGGCGAGTCCGCCGTAGAGCGCGGTGGCCGCCCCCGTGTGCCCGGAGGTGTAACTGGAGGTCGGCGGTGAGGCGTCCAGGCGCTCCACGTCCGGGCGGGTCCGGTCGACGGACTCGGTGATGATGAGGAAGACCAGTGCCTGGAGGGACACGGCGGTCGCGAGGAAGACGGTCTCCCGCCACCTCGGCAACCAGGGAAGGAGGACCAGCCCCACGCAGACCAGCAGGGTGATGCCGATCACCGTCGAGGTGTTGCCCGCGCCGGAGCCTATGAACGAGGCGGTGGTGAGCGCGTGCGTGCGTATGCGCTCGAAGCCCTCGTTCACCTCGTCCTCGACGGTCAGCGGCCACCAGTCCCGTGCCGGGCCGGTGATCAGCAGACCGAAGCCCGTCAGCAGTCCCGCCTGGCAGACCGTCAGCGCACCGACGCGTACGGCGGCGCGACCGATACCGCTGGTCAGGGCGGGGGAGCGGCCGGGACGGGAGACGCCCGGCCGCTCCTCGTCGTCGACTCCGGCCTGTCTCGCCGGCAGGGCAGTCGGCATGGAACCCCCACGTGTCCGCACTCGCTCATCGGATCCGGGCGGCGAGTGCGGCCCGGCCCTCGGCGTATGCCCTCGAAACCGGACGGCAGACCTCGGCTCTGCCGGGCGGGGCCGTACCGGCGCAGGCGGGACGGCCTTGAGGGGACGCGAGCCCTCCGCCGGGGGAGCCTCCGTACCGGCGGGGCGGGAGGGGGCCGAGGCCCGTGCGCGCAGGCCGGCACGACCCGGACCTGACGGGGGCCTACTGTGGAGGGATGACCGACGACGCCAGGCCCTTTGCCGTATTCGACCTGGACGGCACGCTCTCGGACAGCGCCCACCGGCAGCACTTCCTCGAGGGAGCGCGCCGGGACTGGTCCGCGTTCTTCGCCGCCGCCGTCGACGATCCGCCGCTCGCCGAGGGGATCAGCCTCGCCGTGCGGAGCGCCGACGAGTGCCAGGTCGTCTACCTGACCGGCCGCCCCGAACGCTGCCGCCGCGACACCCTCGACTGGATCTCCCTGCACGGGCTCCCCGAGGGGCCGCTGCACATGCGGCGCGACGACGACCGCAGGCCTGCCCGCCGCACCAAGCTGGAGGTGCTGAAACGGCTGGGCCGGGCGCGCGAGATCCGGATGCTCGTGGACGACGACGAGCTGGTCTGCGACGACGCCGAGGCGGCCGGTTTCACGGTGGTGCGGGCCCGCTGGGCCGAGTCGTCCCAGGCGCTCAAGGACGCTCAGGAGCGCCAGGGGCGTACGTGAGGGAACGCGGGTGACGCCCTGGGACGAGGGCGCCGCGAGGAGATCCTTCGGGCCACCCCGTCGCCGCGTCCCGGGCATGAGGCGGACATGGAGGAGCCGGGGGCACCCGCGAGCACCCCGGCGCCGGGACGCAGGGTCGGTGGCGCCGGGCGGAGTGGCACCGGGTGGGGTCGTGCCACGTCACGCCGTGCGAGACCGAGCCACGTCGTGTCCGTCCCCGGCCGTGACAGGGAGCCCGCCGGGCTCGGCCGCGGCAGGGGGCCCGTCGTCGTCCCCGTCCCCGGCCGAGCCCGGCGGGCCCTTCCGGGTCAGGAGGCCCCGTCGAGCCGGAAACCGACCTTGAGCGTCACCTGGTAGTGCCCGATCCGGCCGTCCTCGATGTGTCCGCGCGCTTCCTTGATCTCGAACCAGTCGAGATTGCGCAACGTTTCCGACGCTCGGGCGATGCCGTTGCGGACCGCCGCGTCGATGCTCTCCTCGGAGGTTCCTACGATCTCGGTGACCCGATAGGTGTGATTGGACATCGTATGTCTCCCTTCGTGTCTCCACGGTGCCTTACTCCCGGGAGGTGCGCGAGGGAGCGGGCGGTCACGCCCGGGTGACGGGCGGCCCTTGACCTGCTCAATGGTCCATACCAAAATCCAGCCACACACCCGTGCGAGCACCGCCCGCGTCCCCCCACACCGGGTCAAGATTCCATCGTGCTGATTCGCAGAAGGTGACGCTCGTGAAGAACCGGATTCTCGCCGGAGCCATCGCACTCGTCTCGTCCGTAGCTCTCGGAGGATGCGGTTACCTGTCCCCCTCCGGCGCGGGGGACACAACCGTGACGGTCTGGCTGATGAAGGGCAGTGCCTCCACCGAATTCCTGGACAAGTTCACCGCGGCCTACGAGGAGGAACACAGTTCCGTCGAACTGGAGTTCAAGTTCCAGGAGTGGGGCGGTATCGGCCCCAAGGTGCTGTCCGCGCTCAAGGGCAAGGGCAAGGACTCCCCGGACGTCATCGAGGTCGGCAACACGCAGGTCGCCCAGTACGCGGAGAGCGGCGGCCTGCGCGACCTCACCCTGGAGGCCATGCGCGACCTCGGCAGCGAGGACTGGCTGCCGGGCCTCGCCGACCCGGGCAGCATCAACGGCGTGCAGTACGGCATCCCCTGGTACGCGGCCAACCGGGTGGTCATCTACAACAAGGACCTCTTCGCGCAGGCGGGGATCGACACGCCGCCGACGAACCGCGAGCAGTGGATCGCCGACACCGAACGCCTGGACGCGGACGGGAACCAGGGCATCTACCTCGCGGGGCAGAACTGGTACGTCCTCGCCGGATTCATCTGGGACGAGGGCGGCGAACTCGCCGAAGGGAACGACGGCGACTGGACCGGCACCCTGGACAGCCCCGAGGCGCTCAGGGGCATGGAGTTCTACAAGAAGCTCCAGGCACTCGGTGCCGGCCCGAAGGACGCCGACGAGGAGAACCCGCCGCAGACCGACGTGTTCGCCCGGGGCGACGTCGCCCAGATCATCTCCACCCCGGGCAGTGCCGCGCTCATCGAACAGGCCAACCCCGAACTCAAGGGGAAACTGGGCTACTTCCCGATACCCGGCAAGACCTCGAAGAAGCCCGGCGCGGTGTTCACCGGCGGCTCCGACCTGATCGTCCCGGAGAAGGCCGAGCACCGCAGCGCCGGCGTCAAGGTGGTCGAGGCGCTGGCGAGCGAGAAGTGGCAGCGCGAACTCGCCCTGGCCATGAGCTACGTCCCCAACAAGCCGGAGCTCGCGGGCGCCATCGAGAGCCAGGAAGGCACCGCCGCGATGGCGAAGGGAGCCGCCCAGGGACGGGCCACCCCCAACTCCGCCCAGTGGGCGGAGGTCGAGGCCGAGAACCCCATCAAGCCCTACATGACCGCGGTGCTGGAGGGACGTGACCCGGCCGAGGAAGCCAAGTCGGCCTCGGAGCGCATCAGCTCCCTCCTCGCCGGCAGCTGACGCGCGCCCCGCCCGGCCGGGGCCGGAGAGGCCGGCGGGGTGCGGGGGACGGGCGGGACCGGGCCGCACCCCGGGATTCAGCCGTCGCACATCCGCACGCTCCATGGCGGTCACGTCGAATCCAGCCGGCCGCGGAAGAAGTAGGGGGCCGGACCTCCGCCGTCGCGCGGGGGTCCGACGGCCGCCCTTGCTGATCCGTCCCCGGAGACCGCCATGACCGCGCTGCCCGTCGCCCCACCGGTACGCCCCGTCCCCGAAGCGCCGGCCCCAGCCCGTCCCGCGGGCTCCTCGGACCGGTCCCAGGCCCCCGCCTACCACCTCTCCCTCGCCGCCGGCCCCGAGGACGTACGAGCCGCCCAGCGGCTGCGGCACCAGGTGTTCGCGGGGGAGCTCGGTGCCCGGCTGGACGGCCCCGAACCCGGCCTCGACGGAGACGAGTTCGACGCCTTCTGCGACCACCTGCTGGTGAGGGAGACCGTCACCGGCGACGTCGTCGCCACCTACCGGGTGCTGCCTCCCGAGCGCGCCCGCGCCGCCGGACGCCTCTACTCGGAGAGCGAGTTCGACCTCACCCGGCTCGCCCCCCTGCGCGACGACCTCGTCGAAGTGGGCCGCTCCTGCGTCCACCCCGCACACCGCGACGGCGCCGTCATCGCCCTCATCTGGGCCGGTCTCGCCCGCTACATGGAGCGCACCGGCCACAACTGGCTCGCCGGCTGCTGCTCGCTCCCCCTGGGCGACGGCGGCCTCCGGGCGGCCCGCAGCTGGGAGACCGTACGCACCAGGCACCTGGCCCCCGAGGAGTACCGGGTCACCCCGCACCGCCTCTGGACGGGCACCGCGAGCACCTCCGGCCCGCAGCCGGCCGCCGGCGCCCGCGCCGACCTGCCGCCGCTGCTCCGCGGCTACCTCCGCCTCGGCGCCTGGGTGTGCGGACCGCCCGCCCACGACCCGGACTTCGACTGCGCCGACCTCTACATACTCCTCTCCATGCGCCGCACCGACCCCCGCTACCTGCGGCACTTCCTCTCCATGGCGCCTCTGCGATGAACGCCTGGTTCCCCGTATCCCCGTGCACACCGCAGGCCTGCGCCGGCCACCACGGAGCGGTTCGCCCCGTCCTGCCGGCGGTGGCACGGCTGGTGGCGGGCAGTCTGCTCGCGCTCGGCGGCGCCGCGTGCACGCCCCTCGCGGCGGCGCTCACGCAGCCGGTCCGGGACCGGATGGTCCGCCGCTGGTCCCGGACCGTCCTGCGTACCTTCGGGGTGCGCATGCGGGTCACCGGGAACCCGGGCGGCAGGAGCGGCGGGAAACCGGCCGACGGGCGGGGCGGCGGTGAACTGGTCGTCGCCAACCACATCTCCTGGCTCGACATACCGCTCGTCGCGGCCGTCCTCCCCGCGCGGATGCTCGGCAAGTCCGAGATACGGCGGTGGCCGCTGCTCGGCACCCTCGCCGCACGCGGCGGCACCCTCTTCATCGACCGGGAGAGCCTGCGGGCGCTGCCCGCGTCGGTCGGCGCCGTCGCCGAAGCGCTGCGCGCCGGCGACCGGGTCGTGGCCTTCCCGGAGGGCTCCACCCGGTGCGGCGGCGGCCCACCGGGCGCCTTCCGCCACGCGGTCTTCCAGGCGGCCGTCGACGCCGGTGCGACGGTGCGGCCGGCCCGGATCTCCTACCGCGTCGAGCCCGCCCCCGCCGGCCGCGACGCCCGCCTCCCGGCCCGCGCCGTCGCGTTCGTCGGCGACGACCCGCTCCACGCCTCGCTGTGGAGGGTGGTGCGGGCCGCCGGAGTGACCGCCGAGGTCACCCTCCTGCCGCCACTCCCGGCGGACCGGGCGGACGACCGCCGGACGCTCGCCCGGTCCGCTCAGACCGCCGTCGCCAGCGACACCGCGAACCTGCCCGCCGAGTCCGTCCACCACTGATCGAGCCGCAGCCCCGCCGCGTCCAGTTCCCCGCGCACCCGGTCCTCGCGGAACTTCGCCGACACCTCCGTACGCAGCTCCTCGCCCTCCTCGAACGACACCACCAGATCCAGCTCATGGATCTTCACCGTGAGCGCCGAGCGGGCCCGCAGCCGCATCTCGATCCACTCGGCATCCGCGTCCCAGCGGGCGACATGGTCGAAGGCGCCGGGGTCGAAATCCGCGTCCAGGGCCCGGTTGACGACCTCCAGGACGTTCCTGTTGAACGCGGCGGTGACCCCGGACGCGTCGTCGTACGCCGCGACCAGCGTGGCCGGTTCCTTCACCAGGTCCGTACCGAGCAGCAGCGCGTCGCCGGGGGAGAGGATCGAGCGGACCGAACGCAGGAACGTGGCCCGCTCCTCCGGCAGCAGATTGCCGATCGTGCCGCCCAGGAACGCCACCAGCCGGGGCCCCGGGGTCCCCGGCAGAGCGAGGCCGCCGGTGAAGTCCGCGATCAGCGCGTGCACGTTCAGCTCGGGACGCTCGGCGAGCAGCGCCTCGGCGGCACCGGTCAGCGCGCTCTCGCTCACGTCCACGGGGACGTAACTGTGCAGCAGCGGAAGGGCGTCGAGCAGATGCCGGGTCTTCTCCGAAGAGCCCGAACCCAGTTCGATCAGAGTCCGGGCGCCCGAGGCGGCTGCGATGTCCGCCGCGTGCGCCACCAGGATCTCCCGCTCCGCGCGGGTCGGGTAGTACTCGGGCAGCCGGGTGATCTCCTCGAACAGCTCACTGCCCCGTGCGTCGTAGAACCACTTCGGCGGCAGCGTCTTGGGGCGCCGGGACAGGCCGGCGAGCACATCGGCGCGGAGTGATGCCTCCGTGGCGTCCACCGGCAGGGTGCGGGTCAGCAGGAAGGGACTCAACGGGGGGTCTCCTTGAGCGGGGTGGGCAGGACTTCGTCGACGGTCGCCACCAGCAGGGTGCGGTCCGGCACCTCGTGCCAGGCCGGGTCGTCGTCGTACGGCTCCGAGGCCACCACCGTGCGGAGGCCGGGCCGGTGCAGGTACCAGAGGCTGTCGCCCCAGGCGGTCGCCACGACGGTCTTCCCGTCGCCGACCAGCAGGTTGAGACGTGAACCGGGGGCGGACCCCGCCACGTCCAGGACGGTGTCGGCGACGGCCTGCGGGAGGTCGTCACCCTCCTCGGCGCGGTGGCGGATCATCGCCCACAGCAGCGCCGAGTCGCTGCGCGCGTCCAGGGAGAGCAGGACGGACGCGGGCAGCGCGGACGCGAGCGGTGCGAGCGAGCCGGGCCACCCGAGCACGGCGCCGTTGTGGCTGAACAGCAGCGGGCCCGCCTTGAACGGAGCGGCAGCCGCCTCTCCGTCCGCACCCGACTCCGTGGCGTCCCGCACGGCCGCGAGGAACGCCCCGCTGCGGACCACCCGGGCGAGCTCCCCGAACGTCTCGTCGCCCCAGACCGGGACGGCCCGGCGGTAACGGCCCGGCTCCGGATCGCCGGGCGCGTACCAGCCGACCCCGAACCCGTCCGCGTTGACCGTGCCGTGGCGCTGCCGGCGCGGCGCCCAGGACTGCCGTACGAGCGAGAACTCCGGCGCCACCAGTACCTCGCCCAGCGCCACCGGAGGCCCCAGATACGCGAGGTGACGGCACATCAGACGTCCCTGGCGGTTCGGAAACCGGAGAAGATCTGGCGGCGCACCGGCAGGTCCCAGTTGCGGAACGTGCCCCGGCAGGCGACCGGGTCCACCGCGAACGAACCGCCCCGCAGCACCTTGTGCTCCGGGCCGAAGAAGACCTCCGAGTACTCGCGGTACGGGAAGGCGACGAACCCCGGATAGGGCAGGAAGTCGCTGGCCGTCCACTCCCACACGTCACCGATCAACTGGCGTACCCCGGCGTCCGACTGGCCGGCCGGATAGGCGCCGGCGGCGGCGGGCCGCAGATGGCGCTGGCCGAGGTTCGCCCGCTCCGGCGTGGGGTCGGCGTCGCCCCATGGGTAGCGCAGCGAGCGTCCGGCCGCCGCGTCGTGGCGAGCCGCCTTCTCCC
The DNA here is from genome assembly GCF_053596135.1 of Streptomyces sp. NPDC001770. Taxonomy (NCBI): domain Bacteria; kingdom Bacillati; phylum Actinomycetota; class Actinomycetes; order Kitasatosporales; family Streptomycetaceae; genus Streptomyces; species Streptomyces sp. NPDC001770. Next base: position 10,323 of record NZ_JBSFFN010000055.1, read on the forward strand.
ACTCGGCCTCGGTCGGCAGCCGCCGCCCGGCCCAGCGGGCATAGGCGTCCGCCTCGTACCAGCTGACGTGCAGCACCGGCTCGTCGTCCGGTACGGGCTCGGTCACCCCGAACCGGCGCCGCAGCCACTGCCCGGCCTCACGGTGCCAGAACAACGGTGCGGTGAGCTCGTGTTCGCGTACCATCGCCCAGCCCGCCGGCTGCCACCAGCGCTCCTGGGTGTACCCGCCGTCCTCGATGAACCGCTGGTACGCCCCACAGGTGACCGGAGTGGTGTCCAGGAAGAACGCGGCCACCTCCCGCCGGTGCGCCGGGCGTTCGTTGTCCAGCGCCCACGGCTCGGTGGACGTCCCCATGGTGAACGGCCCGCCGGGCACCAGAACTTCGCTCGGGAGGCGTACGGAGTCCTGGGCCCGGGGAGGTTCAGGAGCGGTCAGCGCGGCAGGGCCGGAGCGAAGCTGATGGGTGATCAGCATCGTCTCGTCGTGCTGCTGTTCGTGCTGGGCGATCATGCCGAACGCGAACCCGGCACGCTCCAGAGGGCGCCCGCCGCCGTGCAGCGGGGCGCTCTCCAGGATCTCCAGCACCCGGCCGCGTACGTCCGAGGCGTACGTCCGCGCCTCGGCGGGGGCCAGCAGCGGCAGGGACGGGCGGGCGGACCTCGGGTGCTCGAACGCGTCGTAGAGGCCGTCGATCTCCGGCCGGATCGCGTCCCTGCCGCCCACGGCCCGCAGGAGCCACAGCTCCTCCTGGTTGCCGATGTGGGCGAGGTCCCAGACCAGCGGGGACATCAACGGTGAATGCTGGGCGATGAGCTCACCGTCTTCGACGCTGTCCGTCAGCACCGAGGTGCGGGCCCGGGCGGCGATCAGGGCGGTCAGCGCCCGGCTGCGGAGAGCCTCGGCGTCGGACTCCGGCGCGAGATGGAAGTTGCTGTCGGACACGGTGGTCATGCGGTCAGGCCCCTTCCGGAGGGAGTGGTCCGGGCGCCGCCCGCCGAGGACGCCCCGGCCCACGCGGCGGCGGTCGCGGGGGAGAGGAGATCGGGCAGGTCGTCGGCGGGACATCGCCCGCGGGCGACGTACCGCTCGGTGAAGTCCGCCACGGTGTCCAGCACCGCGGTGGTCGCGCCGATCCGGGGGAGTGCGCCGAGCGCCGCCTCGAAGCAGGTGGTGGCCGCGGCCCGCAGCTCCGGATCGGTCAGCCCGTCGCGGGCCGCCGCCCGCCACAGCGGATTGCGCGGCGCCGCGTTCGGCCCCGCCGTCTCGGCCAGCGGCTTCACGGCTCGGTACACCGTCTCCGCCGCCTCCGGATCGTCGAACAGCGCGGTGGCGACGGCGAGCGGCACCATCCAGCCGTCCGCCCCGGACTGGGCGTCGATCATGCGCAGCTCCAGATGACCGCGTGGCCGGGCGGGCGGGAAGCAAGTGGTCATGTGGTACTCCAGGTCCTCAGCGGCGGGCGGCCGGGGACCACCTCCCCGGATCCACTGACGGAACGTGAGCCCGTCCGGCACCTCCCAGGGGCCCGTGCCGGTACGGATGCACATGACGCTGGTGTCCAGTACGTGCGCGGCCCATGCCTCCCGCGGCGGAAGATGCCCCGGGGGAGCCAACGTCCGGTCCGGGTCGAGCGCGGCCCACAGCCCCTGCCGGGTCGAACGCCAGCCGGTCCGCGCCCGCTGCTGGAAGGGCGAGTTGGCGAACGCCGCCACCAGCACCGCGCCCAGCAGGTGCACGAGCTGCCACCGCCGGCCGTAACCGAGCGGCCCCGGCTCCTCCTCGCCCGCGTCCAGGCAGACCTGCACCGACGCGGAGGTGCACATCATCGCCCGCCCGGCCGTTCCCGAGCGGTCCAGGGCCGCCTCCATCGCGTCGTAGCGCGGCTCCCTCAGCCACCGCCGGGGCGACTGCCAGGGGTCGACGCCCAGCCCCGTCGGGACCAGGCCCGACCGGCCCAGCGTGGTGCGTACGGCCGCCAGGTCGGCGGCGACCGCGTCGACGCACGCCATCAGGGATCCGGCGGGCCGCGAACTGAGTTCGAGCTGCCCTCCGGGCTCGAAGGTCAGCGCCGAGTCGAGCTCCAGCGCCCGCACCTCGGCGAAGGCGCCGTCCAGGCGCTCCGGGGCGACCCGCAGATCAGGATGTGCGGAGTCGTGGATGAGCCATTCGAGTTCCACGCCGACGGTGCGGGGCGGACCCGTCTTGAAACAGATGGCCTGCAGTAAATCCTCCGCCTCGCTCTCGCCGAGGGGCGATCCATGCGTGCGGGTGCCGGTTCCGGTGGTCGCGTTCGGGGGCATACGTGCCTCCTCTTCCGATGCCTCCCTTCCACCCAAACCCCTGCCGACCGATCGCACAAGGGCGCCCCGCCCCGGCGAAAAGACGTTGCGCGGAGTTCACCCGGCGTCGAACATGTGCGCCATGTACCACTGGGGGGAGCGTTCATGAGCGCACGGATGCGCGCCGTGGCCCGCGAGACCGAAGCCATCGTCGACGAGGGCCGTTACCGCACGTCCGGGGGGTGCGAGGTCTCCATCGGGAGCGCGACGGCCGCCGCCCTCGCCGGAACCCGGCTGTACGGCCCGGGCCCGGTGGCGGTCCCCGTACTCGACTCCGACCGCGCGACCGCCTTCGAGGTGACGGGCGAGAGCAGCCTTCGGGCCGCCCGCCGGATGAGTGAGGAGGGGCCGGGCCGGATCGCCGTGCTCAGCTACGCCTCGGCCCGCAATCCGGGCGGTGGATACCTGAACGGCGCACGGGCGCAGGAAGAGGACCTCTGCCGGGGTTCCGCGCTCCATGCGACCCTGCTGCGCGCCCCCGAGTACTACGCGCACCACCGCGCACACCGCAGCGCCTTCTACACCGACCGGGTCATCCACTCGCCGGGCGTGCCGGTCTTCCGCGACGACCGGGGCGCACTGCTCGACACTCCGTACCTCGCGGGCTTCCTCACCTCCCCCGCCCCCAACGCGGGCGTGATCCGGCGGCAGACCCCCGACGAGGCGCACCTCGTCCCGGCGGCCCTGGCGAAACGTGCCGAACGGGTGCTTGAGACCGCCGCCGCCTGCGGATACCGGCGGCTCGTCCTGGGCGCCTGGGGCTGCGGGGTCTTCCAGAACCATCCCGCGCAGGTCGCGGACGCCTTCGGCGGTCTGCTCACGGACGGCGGGCGCTTCGCGGGCCACTTCGAACAGGTCGTCTTCGGCATCCTCGACCGCGCGCCCGACTCCGTCACCCGAGCGGCCTTCGCCGACCGCTTCCGGGGGAGCGCCGCGCCGGATCCCGGGGACGCGGGGCCACACCCCCGGGACTGGGCGGAACCGGCTCAGCTCCAGCCGTAGCGTTCCCGGAGCCGCTCCGCGACCCGCTGGAAACGCGCGAAGTCCAGCGCACAGGCTTCGCGCCGCATCCCGTCCTCGTGCACCCTCAGCACCCGGTCCAGATCGACCCAGGAGGCCCGGCCCGAGCTGTCCCACGGCCCCGCACCCAGCGCCACCCATTCCCGGTCCAGGTCGTGCTGCTTGCTGGAGAGCTGCACCGCGAGCAGGGTGCCGGCCTGCTCCCGCGCCACCACGAGCACCGGCCGGTCCTTGCCCCGGCCGTCGTTCTCCTCGAACGGCACCCAGGTCCAGACGATCTCGCCCGGGTCGGGGTCACCGTCCCGGTCGGGGGCGTACGAGGTGCGGACCGGGCCCACCTCGAGCGGATCCGCCTCGGCGGTCGCGGAGGGGCCGGTACGGCCGGGGGAGGCGAGGGGAAAGGCTGTCTCGGGCATGCCGTTCTGATATGTCATCAACACACCGTAGGACAATCACCCTCATGGCTCCGCACCGGCCGGGGACCGCCACCGACGGCGCGCGTGACGCGGCACGAAGGCCGGGCGGGAGGCGGCACGGAAGGCGGTACGGGAGGCCGTGCGAAGGCCCGGCGCGAGGCGGTGCGAAGCCCAGCACCAGGCGGCGTGGCAGGCGCACGACGGGAGCGCGTGTTCGCCCCCGCGCGCGGCCGGAGCGTTTCGGGGTGCCCCGGGACGCGACCCCCTCCGGTACGTCTGCAAGACTGCCCGTCGCCATGAGCCAGTTACCCAAGCAGCCCTCGGAATCTCCCGTCCCCACGAGCGCCGATGTGGCGCGGCTGGCGGGCGTCTCCCGGGCCACCGTGTCGTACGTACTCAACAACAACCCCACCATGCGGATCAGCGAACCCACCCGCCGCCGGGTGCGGGAAGCGGCCCGAGATCTCGGCTACGTGCCCCACGCCGCGGCGAGGAGCCTGCGCGCCGGACACACCCGTATGGTGCTGCTGCCCACCGGGCACCTCCCCGAGGGCCCCCTCTACCGCCACTTCCTGCAGGATTTGCAGGCGGGACTGCGCGGACTCGACTACACCGTGGTCCAGTACGGCAGCGCCGGCCTGGGCGCGGACGAGGCCGCACGGGCCTGGGCGGAACTCCGCCCCGTGGCCGTGGTCGCACCGGCCGGGCTGGCCCTCACCGCCTACGGCATCGCCGTCCTTCACCGTTCCGGGGCCAAGGCCGTCCTCACCCTGGGCCCGCACCCGGTCGAGGGAGCGCACGGCCTGGTGCTGGACCAGCGCGAGGTCGGCAGCCGCGCCGCGTCCCACCTGCTGGAGCGGGGCTACCGCCGGATCGGCGTGGTCATGCCCGAGGAGCAGGCCACGGTCCCCTTCGCGGTCCCGCGCCTCGAAGGCGTACGGCAGGTGGCGGGACCTGCCGGAGCGCGGATCGAGGAACTCGTCCTCGCGTACGACGAGGGGGACGCCGCCCGTCTGGCCGCCCGCTGGCGCGACCTCGGCCTGGACTCCGTCTTCGCCTACAACGACGAGTACGCGATGCTGCTGATGCGGGCCTTCCAGGACGCGGGGATCCAGGTGCCCGCCGAGGCCGCCGTGATCGGAGCCGACGACCTGATGCTCGGAAGACTGCTCCGCCCCCGGCTGAGCACCGTACGGATGGCGCTCGCCACCGGACAGCCGCTGGCGGAGCTCATCGACCGGCTCGTCCGGCATCCCGGCGGCGAACCGGAGCATCACGAACTCCTGCGGGCCGTGGCGGTGCCCCGCGACTCGACCTGACGGCGCGCGCCGGTCCACCGGCCACCGCCGGAAAGCCCTTAGCGTCGGCCCATGAGCCATCCGCAGAGCTACGAGATCCTGCTGGTACCCGAGCACACCGACGCGTCCGGCGCCGACAAGCCTGGACCGGTGAGGACGGGGGAGAACGAACGGGACGACCCGCCCCAGCCCGGCAGCGCCATCAGGTCCGGGATCGTGGAGGCCACCGGTGCCACCGGCGCGTCCGGCTACCCCCGCTATGCCGGAGACGGCATCGAGGCCGACATCGACCCGGCCACGCGGACGGTCGAAGCGCTGCTGATCGACGGCGCGGAGATCGACTACGGCCTCTCGGCACGCGTCGCGGACCGCACCCCGGCACCGGGAGACCACCCGGCCGCGGACGGAGTGGAAGGCTGAGGCCACCGCCGGGCGCGACCACGCGCGAAACCCCGGCCGGAGTGCACCGACGCATGTCGACGCGCTCCGGCCGGGGTCTCGAAGGGCGGGCGGACAGGGGCCACCGCCCCGGGGCGCTACGCCTGTTCCTGGCCCTGCGCCTGCTGCTTCTTCTGCTCCTCGACCGACTTGCGCACCTCGTCCATGTCGAGGTTCCGCGCCTGTCCGATGACGTCCTCCAACGCGGCCTCCGGCAGCGCGCCCGGCTGCGCGAACACGGCCACATTGTCACGGACGATCATGAGCGTGGGGATCGACCGGATCTCGAAGGCCGCCGCCAGCTCCTGCTGCGCCTCGGTGTCGACCTTGGCGAAGACCAGATCGGGGTGCCGCTCCGACGCGGAGTCGTAGACCGGGGCGAACTGGCGGCAGGGACCGCACCAGGAAGCCCAGAAGTCGATCAGGACGAACTCGTTGTCGCTGACGACCTGGTCGAAGTTTTCCTTGGTGAGCTCTACGGTGCTCATTCTCTGCTACCTCTTCCTGTGCCGGTACGGACCTGTCCGGCACAACCGTGACCATCCGTGCACTATTCCGCCTGCCCTGTGGCCGTACGGGACATGCCCGGCGAGACTGAGCCCATGGACGAAGCTGCGAGCAGTGCCGAGTACGACGTCGTGGTCATCGGAGCGGGACCGGTGGGCGAGAACGTGGCCGACCGGGTCAGAGCGGCGGGCCTGAGCACCGCCGTCGTGGAGACCGAACTCGTCGGCGGCGAATGCTCCTACTGGGCCTGCATGCCCAGCAAGGCGCTGCTGCGCCCCGTCGTCGCCCGTGCCGAGGCGCGCAGGGTGCCGGGGCTCGAAGCCGCCGTACAAGGCCCTCTGGACGCCGACGCCGTACTCGCCAACCGCGACGGGTTCACCTCCCACTGGAAGGACGACGGGCAGGTGGAGTGGCTGGAGGGCGTCGGTGCCGACGTCTTCCGCGGCCGGGGACGCCTGACCGGCGAGAAGCGGGTCTCCGTCACCGCCCCGGACGGGACGGTCCGTACCCTGACCGCGCGGCACGCCGTGGCCGTCTGCACCGGAAGCCGCGCCGTCGTCCCCGACCTGCCCGGCGTCGCCGAGGCCAACCCCTGGACCAGCCGGGAGGCGACCAGCGCGAAGAGCGTGCCCGGCCGGCTCGTCGTCGTCGGCGGCGGCGTCGTCGGCGTGGAGATGGCCACCGTCTGGCAGGGCCTGGGCGCCCAGGTGACGCTGCTCATCAGGGGCGGCGGACTCCTGCCGAAGATGGAACCCTTCGCCGGCGAACTGGTCGCCGAGGCCCTCACCGAGGCCGGTGCGCACATCCGGTACGGCGTCTCGGCCACCGCCCTGCACCGGGCCTCCCCCGACGGACCGGTCACCGTCGAACTGGACGACGGCGACCGGATCGAGGCCGACGAGATCCTCTTCGCCACCGGACGCGCCCCCCGCACGGACGACCTCGGCCTGGAGACGGTGGGCCAGGAGCCCGGCGGCTGGCTGACGGTGGACGACAGCTGCCGGGTGGAGGGCAGCAACTGGCTCTACGCGGTCGGAGACGTCAACCACCGCGCCCTCCTCACCCACCAGGGCAAGTACCAGGCCCGGATCGCGGGCGCCGCGATCGCCGCCCGCGCACAGGGCGCCGCGACGCTGGAGACCGGCCGCTGGGGCGCCCACGCGGCCACCGCCGACCACGCGGCCGTCCCCCAGGTCGTCTTCACCGACCCGGAGGCCGCCTCGGTCGGCCTCACCCTCGCCGAAGCCGAACGCGCCGGCCTCCGCGTCCGGGCCGTCGACTACGACCTCGGCTCGGTCTCGGGCGCGAGCCTGTACGCCTCCGGCTACCGGGGCCACGCCCGCATGATCGTGGACCTGGACCGGGAGACCGTCCTCGGCGTCACCTTCGTCGGCCCAGGGGTCGGCGAGCTCATCCACTCGGCCACCGTCGCCGTGGTGGGGGAAGTGCCCCTCGCCCGCCTCTGGCACGCCGTTCCGTCCTACCCGACCATCAGCGAGGTATGGCTGCGGCTGCTGGAGACCTACCGCCGTTAAAGCTAGATGGCGGAGGTATGCATGTGTGGTATGGCGGAGAGAGTGATCGAACGTGCCTACGACGGCTGCGGACGTTGCTACATCGGCGTCCGTCGTCTCTCCCAGATGTCAGCTTCAACCTCCTCGCCCCAGCGTCAGCGTGAAGACGCGCTCGCCGCAGTCAAGGCTGCGGGCGGGCACGTCATCGCGTGGGCGGACGACTGGGAGGTGTCGGGCGCTACCGACCCGATGACGCGGCCCAGGCTGGGGCCGTGGCTACGAGGCGAGCGGGGCCCGTACAACGGCATCGCGGGTGCCGCGGTGGACCGCCTGGGACGCAATCTCGTGGACTGCCTCAACACCGGCTACATGATGCGCGACACCGGGCTGGCTCTGCTCACGTACGGGCACGACGGGCCCTGGAATCTCGACGATCCGAACGACGAGAACCGCTTCACCATGGAAGCCTGGGGCGCCCAGATGGAGTTGCGCGCCATCCAGCGTCGCAACCGCGACGCGGCGGTGAAGGCCCGCGCGGCGGGACGCGTCAAGGCGAAGCCCTCCTACGGCTACCGCTACGTCCGCCTGGTGCCGACCGGTGCCGTGGACCACGTGGCACTGCACGAGCACGCCGCCTCGGTGATCCGAAACGTCGCGCGACGCATCCTGGTTCTCAAGCCCATGCGTAACGCGGGAGCGCCATGCGGATGTTCTCGCCTTCTCTGCGTACGTAGGTCAATGGCGAGGTCGGGGAAGGGCCCCTCACCGGATTCGCAAGTGCGCTTTCGGTTCGTGCGGGATCCCGATCTGGGGCAGTTCTCCTTCGCTTCATCGGGATGGAAATTTGCCGAATCGTTGGCCGATTCCCTCAAGCGGATCGCCAAGGCGTCCGATGCCGTGACCTTGGATCTGAAGATCGAGAAATCGGAGCTACTGACAGGCATCGGATCCGAAGTTCATCCATTGGACCCGGTGGTCATCCATCAGGAAGCGGCGGCGGGCGCTGGGGGATTCGATCTTGCGTCCTGATGGCCGATGCCCCTTGACTGCCGCTGGATTGAGACCCGTCCCCTGGTGATGTTCTGAAGCCGGACGCTTCGCCGAAGCTCGCTTCAGGTTGCCCTGTGCGTTCTCCAAGTCGCCAACACCGCGGTCGTTTTGGCGTTGGAAGCGCCTTGGTGGTGGACCGCGCAGAGCCCCTGTCGCGTACCGAGGCGAGTCGTTTCGCGCTCCAAAGTTGTTTGTGGCCGAGAACGTAGACGCGGCTGAGAGAGGGGCGTAGAACTACGCCTGCGATCGATTGCGTTGCAAATTGGTGGCTTCTGTTGGAATCGGTTGGCGCGGTGCAGTCAAGATCCGCTCCGGTCGACCTCCCGGGCCCACCGAATCTCGGCTCACGCCATTCACGCCATTGAGGCATCATGTCGGCTGTCGACCCGGACAGAGACGTCGTCACCCCCGCTGCCGCGCACACCCGCAGGAGTCTGCTCAGGGGAATAGGCGCCGCCGGATTGACGGTGGCCGCCGGAGGTCTGCTCGCGTCTTGTGGGGACGACTCGGAGTCCGATGGGGCGGCAAAGCCGGCCGGTCCAGTGGCTGGCACCACGGTCACCTTCGGGTCGAACTACTCCGACCCGGCGACCAAGGAGGCGTTCGCGGCTCTGACCGCCTCCGCTGGTGCGTCGACCAAGGTGAAGGTCAAGATCAACACGGTTGACCACAATTCCTTCCAGCAGAACATCACCAGCTATCTCCAGGGCACGCCGGACGACCTCTTCACATGGTTCGCCGGATACCGCATGCAGTACTTCGCGGCCCAGGGCCTGGCCGCGCCGATCGACGACGTGTGGGAGAAGATCGGCGGCAACTTCGGCCCCGTCGCCAAACAGCTCTCCACCGGCCTCGACGGACGCCAGTACCTCGTGCCCTTGTACAACTACCCGTGGGTCGTCTTCTACCGGAAGAGCCTGTTCGCGAAGAACGGCTACACCGTGCCCACCACGTGGGACGCGTACTTGACGCTGTGCAGGAAGATGAAGTCCGACGGTCTCATCCCCATCGCGTTCGGCGAAAAGGACGGCTGGCCGGCGCTGGGCACGTTCGACATCCTCAACATGCGGCTCAACGGGTACGACTACCACGTCAAGCTGATGAAGCACGAGATCGCGTGGACCGACCAGGGCGTGCACACGGTCTTCCAGCACTGGGCGGAGATGATGCCCTACGTGCAGAGCGGTGCGAACGGTCGCACTTGGCAGGACGCGGCCAAGACGCTGGAGTCCAAGAAGGCCGGGATGATGTTCCAGGGCACCAACCAGGTGGCCGCGCAGTTCGTCAGCGACAAGGCGGACCTGGACGACCTGGACTTCTTCCCCTTCCCCGGGATCAACCCGAAATGGGGCCAGGACTACATGGACGCGCCCGCGGACGGCTTCATGCTGAGCGCCAAGGCGAAGAACCCCGCGGCCGCGAAGGCCGTCCTCGAGTACATCGGAACGGGCGAGGCCGAGGCCGAGTACCTCAGGACCGACCAGTGGGACGTCGGGCTGGCCAAGGGGCTGAAGGTGCCCTCCTACAACGCCATCCAGCAGAAGTCGGTGGCCGAGATAGCCAAGTGCAAGGCCGTGGGCCAGTTCATGGACCGGGACGCGGACCCCGCCATGGCCACCGCGATGATCTCCCTCATCCAGAAGTTCATCGGCGACCCCAGCACCAAGAACATCGCGTCTCTCCAGAAGAGCGCCGAGTCCCAGGCGAAGGCGATCTACACCGGATGAGCACCGCGACCCGCACCCACCGGCCGTCGGCGCCGCCCGGTCGCCCAGCCGTCCGGCGCAAGCGACGGCGCCTGCAACACCTCAACACCCGGGACCGCGTCGTCGTCGCCGTGCTGCTCGGGATACCCCTGCTGCTCAGCCTGGCCTTCGTGTGGTTCCCGGCGCTCGGCACCGTACTGCTGTCGTTCACCCGGTGGAACGGTGTGGGAGACCTGCACACCAAGGCATGCGACCCCGCCCTGCCCTCGATCCTCAACAACGGATGTGTGAACGGCATCCAGAACTACCACCAGGCCGCCACCAACTACCCGGAGTTCTGGCCCGCGGTCCAGCACAACTTCATCTGGCTCGCGGTCTTCGTGGTGATCGCCACACCGCTCGGCATGGTGTTCGCGGTCGTCATCGACCGAGGCGTCAGCGGTAGCCGCATGTACCAGAGCATCCTGTTCCTGCCGGTCATGCTCTCGCTGGCCCTGGTCGGCATCATCTGGGAGTTCATGTACTCGCAGAACTACGGCGTGATCAACACCGTCATCGGCCGGGCCGGGGACAACGACGCCATCGACTGGCTCGGCGACCCGGACCTGAACCTGTGGGCCGTCCTGCTGGAAGCCACCTGGCGCCAGGCGGGGTACGTGATGGTCCTGTACCTGGCCGGCCTGAAGGCCGTCGACCCGACGCTGCGGGAAGCCGCCCGGATGGACGGCGCCAACGCCTGGCAGACCTTCTGGCGTGTCGTCTTTCCCGTGATGCGCCCGATCAACGTGGTCATCATGGTCATCACCGTCATCGAGTCCCTGCGTGCGTTCGACCTCGTCTACATCACCAACAAGGGCATCAACGGACTCGAACTGCTGTCGGTCCTGGTCACTTCCAACATCGTCGGCGAGACCCAACGGGTCGGCTTCGGATCCGCGCTCGGCGTCGTACTGCTTCTGATCTCACTGGTGCCGATCTGCCTCTTCCTCCGCCAGACCTTCCGCAGAGAGGAAGCACAGTGAATCCGCAGACGCGGCCGGGTACCCCCGCGCCGGCGCGCCACGTCGGCAAGAAGCGCCCGCGGGGCCAGGTCCTCTCGCAGATCTTCCTGGTCAGCGCTTCCGTGCTGTGGCTGCTGCCGATCGGCTTCGCGCTCTACGTCGCGGTCCGTCCGTACTCCGACACCCGCAAGCACGGGTACGTCTCGCTGCCGCACGGTCTGACGCTGGGCAACTTCAGCGACGCGTGGTCCCAGGCGGACATGGGGCGGTTCTTCTGGAACTCGATCGTGATCACGGTGCCGGCGGTCCTGGTCGTGCTCGCACTGGCTTCTGGGGCGGCTTTCGTTCTCACCCGGGTGAACATCAAGGTGAACGTCGCCCTGCTCGTCCTGTTCACGGCCGGGAATCTGCTGCCCCAGCAGGTGATCATCACACCGCTCTTCAGGATGTACCTGAAGATCCCGCTGCCGACCTTCCTCGCGGAGAGCGGGCTGATGTACAACTCCGCCTTCGGTCTCATCACCATCAACGTGGCCTTCCAGCTGGGATTCTGCGTCTTCGTGCTGAGCAACTACATGAAGTCCATCCCTGGCGACATGTACGAGGCGGCGCTGGTGGACGGGACGAGCCTGTGGACCCGCTTCTGGCGCCTCACGATCCCCTTGTGCCGCCCCGCCCTCGCAGCCCTGGCCACCCTGCTGACCACCTGGATCTACAACGACTTCTTCTGGGCCATCACGCTGATGTCGTCCGGCGACAAACGTCCGGTCACGTCGGCGCTGGCCAACCTCCAGGGGCAGTTCGTGAGCAATCAGAACCTGATCGCGGCCGGAGCGATGATCGCCGCGATCCCGACCCTGGTCGTCTACGTACTCCTGCAGAAACAGTTCATCTCAGGGCTCTCCCTCGGCGCCAACAAGGGCTGAGAGCCGATACGTCGATCCGTCGGCCCGGGTTCCGTACGCCTGCGCGGACGGTGCTCCGGCGGCGGGCCGGAGGGAGGTGGGCGACACCTCCGACACGACACGGGCCCCCTTTCGCGCGGTCGCGGACACACGCGCACCGAGCCGGGCGCTCTGCGGTTCTGCCCGTAGTCGCGGTCACACGCTCCCAGGAATGAGGATGAGGACACATGAGATCTCGATGGATGGTGCCGGCGCTGGCGCTCGCCGTCGGTGCCGGACTCGCGGTGCCGCAGGCGGTGGCGTCGCCGCACGAGGCCGGTACCGCGGCGGTACGGGTCGCCGCGGTACCGGCGGACGCGGCCCCGACGCTGGACAACGGTCTGGCCGTCGACGCACCGCTGATGGGCTGGAGCGGGTGGGGTTTCCTGCAACGGGACCCCACCGCGGACAAGTTCAAGGATCAGGTCGACGCCCTCGTGTCCAGCGGGCTGAGAGACCTCGGCTACACCTACGCCAACATGGACGACTTCTGGTACAAGTGCCCCGGAAGTCAGGGGCCGGACGTGGATGTCAACGGTCGTTGGGTGACCGACGGTTCGTTGTTCCCGGGCAGCGGATCCAAGGACGGGATGGAGGTCCTCGCCGATTACGTGCACGGCAAGGGGCTGAAGTTCGGCCTGTACGTGACGCCGGGCATCTCCGCGCAGGCGGTGGCGAAGAAGACGAAGATCGCGGGCACGTCGTACACGGCGGACCAGATCGCCACGTCGACCAGTGCGAGCAACTTCAACTGCAAGGGCATGCGGAACATCGACTTCAGCAAGCCCGGGGCGCAGGAGTTCATCGACTCCTGGGCGGACCAGTTCGCCGACTGGGGTGTGGACTACCTGAAACTGGACGGGGTCGGTGCGTCCAAGACGGCCGATGTCACGGCCTGGTCAAAGGCGTTGCAGCAGACCGGTCGTCCGATCGCGCTGAACCTGTCCGCGAGTCTGTCGGCCTCCAACGGCCAGACCTGGTCGGATCTCGCCAATTCCTGGCGCATCGACGGTGACATCGGGGCCAGCCCGAAGGGCTACAGCTTCCCGCTCACCAGTTGGGCGAACGTATACAAGCGATTCGACGACGCGGCTCTGCACCAGCCCAACGCGGGAAAGGGGGGATGGAACGACCTCGACTCGTTCGGTGTCGGCAACGGCGACAACGACGGCATCACGCCACCCCAGCGGCAGACGAACATGGCGCTCTGGGCGCTGGCCAGCTCCCAGTACATGCTGGGTGCCGACCTGACCCACCTCGACCCGGCCGACAAGGAACTGCTGGCCAACAAGAGGCTCATCGCGATCGACCAGGACGGCATTCCCGCCTCCCGATTCATCGAGAGCGGCAACGAGCAGGTCTTCGCCAAGCGTGAGAGGAACGGCACCTGGTACATCGGCGTCTTCAACACCGACGTCTCCGCCAGCCACACCTTCAGTCTGCCGCTCGCCCAGCTCGGGCTCAGTGGCCAGGCGAAGATCACCGACATGATCAACAACGACAAGCCGCTGGGCACCGTCAGCACCTACACCACCAGTGTGGCCCCCGGAGGAGTGGCCCTCATCTCGGCGGTCCCGACCTCCGGCACTGGTGGCACCGGCGCCCTCGTCAGCGCCCAGTCCGGCAAGTGCATCGACACCGCCGGCGGCAACGTCTACTTCTCCGGCACCAAGGAGCAGATCTGGGACTGCAACGGCGGCCTGAACCAGCAGATCTCGCCGACCTCCAACGGAGAGCTCCGCACGATGGGAGCCACCGAGTGCCTGGACGTCTACGAGAACGCCACCACCCCGGGTACGAAGGTCTCGCAGTGGAACTGCCACGGTGGGACGTCCCAGAAGTGGACCGTGAACAGTGACGGCACCATCGTCGCCCAGAAGTCCGGCCTGTGCCTCGACGTGAAGGGCGCCAAGACCGCGAACGGCACCGAACTGCAGTTGTGGACCTGCAATGGCAACGCCAACCAGAGGTGGTCCTGGGCCTACTAGGTGGTGTCCGGCGGACACCGACCGAGGTGTCCCCGTCCGCTTCGTCGGCCCGCGGTCACGGGCCGGCGAAGCCGGCGCACTGCGCGCCCGTCCGTCCGGGGGACGGGCGTACCCGCGCGTTGTCTGCGGGAACAAGGCCGGCACGAACTTCTCGACTGCGTGGCCACGTAGTGCCTTTCCAGTCAATGAAGGTTCAGTACCCTCTCCGTGACATGTTTGTGCTCCGGAACAATGTGCCCGTGGATACGCTGCCGACATGGAGTATGAGATACCTACAGCCTGGCCCGCCCGACGGCGTATGCCGGACCTGGCCACCCTCGATACCTCCACCCATCGCGCGGTGGTCGCCGCCGTCGACAGTCTGCGCACGCTGCGAGACGTCTTCGCGGACCGCCTGCTCACGCTGATCCGCCGGCATGTCCCCGGCTACGCGGTGCTTCCGGACGAGGAGATCCGGTCTTCTGCTCAGCGTTTCATGGACATCCTCGTCTCTGAGCTCGCCTCCTTGAGGGTTCCCGACGAGGCCCTGCGCGAGATCCTCCGCGGCTACGCGGTCGAGCGCGCCGGCCAGGGAGTCCCGCTCGACGTGGTCACCGTCGCCTACCAGCTGGGTTCGCGGGAGATCCTCGTCCTGGTGGACGAGGTGGCCGCCAAAGTGGGGCTGCCCCCAGACCTCCTGCTCGCCGTGCACGACAGCACCTGGGAGTTCTCCAACGAGGCGTCCGCGGTGTTCGCCCGAGTCCAGCACGATCTGGTCCTGGAGCGCGCGCACTTCGACGCCGAACGCCGTTCGGCCTTCGCGAGCGGCGTACTCGGCGGCACCCTCTCTGCCGAGCGAATCAATCGCGACGCCCATTTCTTCGGGCTCGCCCCCCAGGCGCGCCATGTGGCCCTCGCCGCACAGACAGCGTCCGCCGACCAAGCCGCCGTGATCCGCCGCGCCATCGCTTCGGCCCTTCGCCTCCCGGCCGACCGGCTTCTGATCGCGCAGGTCGGACCGGCACTTGGCATCATCGCGCCGGAAGCGCCCGTCTCCGTCGTCGGTCACCTCGTGGCGGCCGGTACACCTCTTCCGCTCGACGAGCTCAAAAGCGGCTTCGACGAGGCGGTGCTGGCGCTGTCGACCGCCCGGCGGTTCGCCATGACGGGCGTCGTACGCCTGCCCGACCTGGGGCCGCGGCCGCTCGTACTGGCCGACCCGCACACGGCAGAAGCCCTCTCCGCCCGCCATCTGGCACCGCTGGACGCCGCAGGGCGGTCGAGCGGCGAGATCGAGCAGACCGCGCGCGAGTACCTCGAATGCGACCAGGACGTGCGGGAGGTCGCCGGCCGGCTCGCCGTGCACCCGAACACCGTCCGGTACCGGGTGAACCGGTTCCAGGAACTCACCGGGCTGGACCTGCACCGCACCGAGGACCTGGTGACCGCGTGGTGGCTGCTGAACCGACGACGTATCTGAGGCGGGTTCGCTCCGTCGCGACGGTGGCAATGACGCAGCCGATCCCGCTCTCCGCACCCCCACGTGAACCACGCGGGGGTGCGGAGGCGGGACCGACGGGCTTGCACGGGTACCTGGCCCACCGGAGTCAGACCGGTCCGCTCGGTCCGCTCGCGTCAGCCTGCTCCGGGCGCATCTCCGTCAGGGCAGGGACCACTTCTGTGCGTCGGTGTTGTTGCACTCGTAGATCTGTACCTGGGTGCCTCCTTCGACGGAGGCGGCCGGAATGTCGAGGCACTTGCCGGAGCCCTGGTTGAGCAGAGCGCCGTTGGACTGCGGCTGCCAGATCTGGGCCCCGGAGCTGTTGCAGTCGTAGATGCCGACGGGGGTCTTGTCGGCGGTGCCAGCGGCCTTGACATCCAGGCACTTGCCCAGAACCCGGAGGGTGTTGTCCGCGCCCAGGGTCCACTGCTGGGCCGCTGTGCCGTTGCAGGTGTAGGTCTGCACCGGGTTGGAGTTGGTCGTGGAGGCGGCACGGTCGTCCAGGCAGAGTGAGGTCGACAACCCCGAGACGACGGGCCCGGACCTGCCGGGCTTGACCACGGACCACACGAAGGTGGTGCTCCCCGTCGCTCCGGTCCCGTCGGTGGCGGTGACCGTGACCGTACTCGTACCGGCCGACTGGGCCTTGCCGGAGATGATGCCGGTACCGGCGTCGATGGAGAGGCCGGCCGGCAACGCGGAAGCGCTGTAGGCGAGCTTCTGGCCGGAAGCCGAGTCGGAGGCGCGCACGGCCAGCGTTGCCGAGCTGCCCACCAGGCTGCTCATGCCGGACGGGTTGCTCACGGTGACGGTGTTGCCGGTGGCCGTCGACGTGACCTTCAGGGTGCCGGCGAGCTTGTTGCTCGCGGAGGAGTCGCTCACGGAGATGCCGTAGCTCCCGATGTCGGCAACCCACTTGTGGGCCTGGGTGTCCCAATGCGAAAGGTCGCGCATGGAGACGGGGAAGGTGACCTGCTTGCTCTCGCCCGGGCTCAGCTCCACCCGCTGGAAGCCCCTGAGCTGTCTGCCGGGCTCGCCGGCGGTCGGCGAGGTGACGTAGAGCTGAGCGACCTCCGCGCCGGCCCGGCTGCCGGTGTTGGTGACCGTCGCGCTCACGGTGGAGTCGCCGTGCGCGTCCGGGCCGCTGACCCGGAGGCTGCCGTAGCCGAACGTGGTGTACGAAAGGCCGTAGCCGAAGGGGAAGAGCGGTTCGATGCCCTTGCTCTGGTACCAGCGGTAGCCCATGGCCAGGCCCTCGCTGTACTGCACGCGGTCGTTCTGCCCCGGCCACTGGACGGCGGTGTTGGCGGGCACGTCGTTCAGCGACCTGGGGAACGACACCGGGAGCTTGGCGGACGGGTTGACGTCGCCGTACAGCAGTGCGGCCATCGCGGTGCCCTCGCTCTGGCCGGAATACCAGCCTTCGAACACCCCGGCCACCTGGTCCAGCCACGGCATGGTGACGGCCGATCCTGTGTTGAGCACCACGACGGTGCGTGGGTTCGCCGCGGCCACCTGCGCGATCAACTGGTTCTGGTCACCGGGAAGCTCGATGTCCCTCAGGTCCGAGCCCTCGGAGGTGTCGGTCTTGGCGAAGACCACCGCGACCGAGGACTTCCTGGCCAGCGAGACGGCCTCGGTGATCGCGCCGTCGGTGTAGTCGGCCGGTGTCCAGGACAGGCCGAGCCGGCTGTCCCCGGACTTGTTGTAGTAGTCGATCTCGATCGGGACGGATTGCCCGGCGGTCAGACGGACACTGGCGGACCGGGTCTGCGAGCCCTGGTCTCCCCACTGGTCGACCAGCTTCTTGCCGTTCAGGATCAGCCTGCTGCCGTCGTCGCTGGTGGTGGCGAAGGTGTAGACACCGGTCGCCGGAGCCTTCAGGGTGCCGGTCCACTTCGCCGACCAGTTGTTGGAGTTGACGCCCTGGCCGGGGCTCGCGCCGCCCCACGTGTAGTCCAGGGCGGTGGTGTTCTTGGTGAGCACCGGGGAGCCGGAGAGGGTGGTGTTGTTGTAGAACTGCCCGGTGAGGCCGTCGCCGCTGCCGGAGGTCGGCTTCAGTGCTCCCGCCGGTATGCCGGCCAACGTCGACGTGGCCGTCGACCCCTGGGCGTACTGGACGGTCACCCCGAACCCGCTCGCGCGGCGATGCCCTGCTGCGGCGACACCACGGAGTCGGCGTGCACGGAGGCGCTGCCACCACCGGAGTTCTGCCAGCTTCCCAGGACCGCGACCGACGACCCCTTGGTGGCGCTGAGCGGCAGGACACCGTTGTTCTTCAACAGCACCGTGCCCTTCTCCGCGACCTCCGTACCCGTGGCCACGTGGTCCGCGGTGGTCACGTGTGCGCCGGTCGAGCCCGAGGGCGCCTTGTCGAACAGCCCGAAGACGAACATCTCCGTGAGGATGCGTCCCACCATCGTGTTCAGAGTCGACTGCGCGACCGAACCGTCGGCCAGCGCGGTTTCGAGCTGCTCTCCGTAGTAGTTCCGGTTGCCCATCTCCATGTCCATGCCGGCGTTGGCCGACGCCGCGGACGCGTGCGTGGCACCCCAGTCCGCGGTGACGAAGCCTTTGAAGCCGAACTGCTCGCGCAGGACCGTGGAGAGCAGGTTCTTGTTCTGACAGGCGTAGTCGCCGTTGACCGTGCTGTAGGAGCACATCACCGAGGAGGGCGCGCCCTTGCGCACGGCGGTCTCGAAGGCCGGCAGGTACAGCTCCTGCAGGGTGCGCTCGTCGATGTCGACGGCGTCGCTGGGGCTGTTGCGGTAGGTCTCCTGGTTGTACACCGCCAGGTGCTTGAGCTGCGCCATCACACCCTGGCTCTGGACGCCGTGGATCACCGACGTGCCCATCGCTCCGGCCAGATGCGGATCCTCGCCCATCGTTTCGAAAGCCCGCCCGAAGCGGGGGTCGCGGACCAGGTTCACCGTCGGCCCGAGATCGACCTCCGACCCCTTGCCCGCCTGCTCGGCACCCACCACCGCGCCGTACTCCCGTGCGGCGGCGGTGTCCCAGGTGGCGGCCGCGCTGACGGCGGACGGTAACTGCGTCACGCCGGTGAGATGCTGGCCCACTCCGGACGGGCCGTCCTCCAGATCCAGCTCCGGGACGCACAGTTCCGGGATCGCCTGGACCACGCCGGCGTAGGCGTTGCTGCCGGTGCCGGCGATCAAGGCCAGCTTCTGGTCCTGGGACATCGCGCCGAGCAACTGCGACACCCGGTCGGTGACCGGCGCGCCGGACCCGACCCAGGGGCATGCGGCTGCAGCCGCGGTGGCCGGCGGTGCGATACCGGCCTGGCCGAAAAGCCCCGCTGCCACGAGAGCGCCGCCGACCGCGGCGCTCAACCAACGGTTCCCTTGCATGAGATTTCTCCGTTTCAACGCGCTGATGACGTGGCCGTCCGTAGCTCAGCTCAGGACGGAAGACGCCAGGACGGGTGAAAGCGCCGTGCGGTCACGGCGTGATGGTGATGCGCGCCGGATCACCGACGCGTTCATGCGACGAACGTGGTTGCGGTCGTCGGATCGACACCGGACCTCGAACCGCCCCAAGGCGGAACGGAGTTGGTGGCCGTCGCTGTCCGGCCGGTGCTGGTCGCGCGACGGGCTGCGGACCTGGCGGTCGGTCAATACCGCCGTGGGAGCCCGTCGTGAGGAACTCCCCCCGTTTCGACGGAGGGACGGTGCACAGTGTGCATTTGTGTTTCTTTTAAGGTCAAGACGAAAGACGAAGAAACAGTTCTCAACATTCGCAAGGTCTTGGCGAGCTGCAGGCGGAGGGTGGCATCTCTGTCGTGGTTCATATCTGTGAACGCCTGGGTGGATGGATGGGCTCGCGGCGGATGTCATTCCTTGGTGTTCGCAGGCTTGACCGACCGGCTGGCCGGGCCTAGCGTCACCCTCTGCCGAGTTCATATTGCAGATGGTTGTTCATATACATGAACCTACGGGATGGCTCAGACGCCTCCGTGTCGCGCGAGGCGCATGCCATCCGAGGTACCCCCACATCCTCCCTGGAGGCACTTCATGAACGAACTTCCAAGTCGCCGACTGGTATTGGGCACCGTGGCGGGAGGGGTTCTGGCCACCTTCGTCTCCGGCGGTTCGGCTGCCGCAGCTTCGGCCGCGCTGGAGAGTTACGCCCCGCCCGCACGGCGAGTCCGGCTCGACCTGAACTCCGGGTGGCGATTCCACAAGGGAGATGCCGAGGGGGCGGAGGGGGCGGGCTTCGACGACAGCACCTGGAGCTCCCTGAGCGTCCCGCACACCTGGAACGCCCTGGACGGGGCCGACGGTGGCAGCTACTACCGGGGTGTCGGCTGGTACCGAAGGCTCGTCACGGTGCCGGCGGACCTTTCTGGGAGGA
The DNA here is from genome assembly GCF_053596135.1 of Streptomyces sp. NPDC001770. NCBI lineage: Bacteria > Bacillati > Actinomycetota > Actinomycetes > Kitasatosporales > Streptomycetaceae > Streptomyces > Streptomyces sp. NPDC001770. The sequence continues at coordinate 30,396 of NZ_JBSFFN010000055.1, forward strand.
TGCTCTTCCTCCAGTTCGCCGGGGTCAATCAAGTGGCCGATGTCTGGATCGACGGCGCCCACGTCGGCCGGCACCAAGGTGGCTACTCCCGTTTCCGGTTCGGTGTCACGGAGGCCCTCACGCCAGGAAAGGCCGCTGTGCTGGCGGTCAAAGTAACGAACGCGCACAACCCAGACATCGCCCCGCTCGGCGCCGACTACACCTTCCAGGGCGGCATCTACCGCAACGTCAGCCTGCACGCCGTCGACAGGCTCGCGGTACGGATGCTCGACTACGCCGGGCCGGGCGTCTACCTGCGTCAGCGCGAGGTCACGGCGACCTCGGCTACGGTCGACGTGCGGGCGACCCTCTTCAACAACCACACCACCAGCCGCTCGGTAGTCGTGCGTACCGTCATCACCCACGCCAACGGCACAGTCGTGGCGGATCGGAGCACCGCAGCGCAGACGCTCGGTGCCGGCAGCGGCACGGACGTCGTGCAGACCCTCACCCTCACCAATCCGCGCCGCTGGAACGGCCTTGCCGACCCCTACCTCTACAGTGCCCATGTCGAGATCCAGGACGCGGCCTCGGACGTGATCACGGACGTGGTCACCGAGCCGCTCGGGCTGCGAAGTCACGGCCTCGACGCCACCAACGGCTTCACGCTCAACGGCCGGCGCCTGAGCCTGCACGGCGTCAATCTGCACCAGGACCGTGCCGTCGCCGGATGGGCCGCCACCGACACCGACCACGCCCAGGACTTCGCCCTGATCAAGGAGGTCGGGGCCACAGCGGTGCGAATGGCCCACTATCAGCACGATCAGAAGGACTACAACCTCGCCGACGCCACCGGCGTGGTGGTGTGGGCGGAGATACCCCTGGTGGACGCCATCACGGACTCGGCCGCGTTCACCGCGAGCACGCAGTACCAGCTCCGTGAACTGATCCGCCAGAACTACAACCATCCCTCGATCGTCTTCTGGGGCATCGGCAACGAGCAGCGCAGCGACAACACCCCCACCAACACGCTGCTCGCCCAACTCGCCGCGCTCGTGAGGAGCGAGGATCCGGACCGCATCAGCACCTACGCCAACAACCTCGGCAACGACGCCCAGGTGGCGAGCCACGCGGACACCACGGCGTACAACAAGTACTTCGGCTGGTACGGAGGTTCCTTCAACGACTTGGGGGGCTGGGCCGACAAGCTGCACGCTGCCTCGCCGAACCGCACGTTCGCGTTGTCCGAGTTCGGCGCAGGGGCCAACCCCGGCCAGCACGCACTCAACCCGTCGGCGCCCAGCCCGGGAGGGGCGTTCCACCCGGAGGAGTACCAGGCACTGCTGCACGAGGCGTCCTGGAAGCAGCTCGCCGCGCGGCCCTTTGTCTGGGGCTCGTTCGTCTGGAACATGTTCGACTTCGCCTCCGACGGGCGCAACGAGGGCAGCCGGCCCGGAATCAACGACAAGGGCCTGGTCACCCGCGACCGGCTGATCCGCAAGGACGCCTTCTTCTGGTACAAGGCGAACTGGTCCCCGGAGCCGACCCTGTACATCACCAGCCGCCGCTGGACCTCGCGCACCGAAGCAGCGGCCGAACTGAAGGTCTACTCGAACGCGTCGACGGTTTCCGCCGTGCTCAACGGCACGGCGCTGGGCAGTCGCACCAGCGCGGACCGCATCTTCAAGTGGACAGGGCTGCAGCTGCGCCCGGGGGACAACACCGTCTCCGTCACGGCCTCCGTCAACGGCACGACGCACACCGACAAGGTCACCTGGAACCTGGTTTCCGGCGTGCCGGGCGAGGGGTGACCAATGCCTGGCGGGATCAAGCCAAGCCGTCAAATGCGCCGCCCAATTGGCGTACAGGACAAGCCCAGTTGGAGATTTGTTCATTTCTGTGCGGAGCGTTGACGTCCGATTCAACAGGTCTACACACTGTCCCGCACTGCCCTCCATGGACGGAGATCACCGTGTACAGAAGCAAGTTCAGAAGTCCCCGGCTCTTAGTCATGTACCTGCTGGCGGTCGCCCTGGCCGCCGTCGTCCTTCCCGCGGCTCCGGCGCACGCGGCCACCACCACGTGGACGGTCTCGGGCCCGTCCACGAACGCGCCCATCTCCGCGCAGGTCAGCCTCGACAGCGACGGCGGCTCCCTGCGGTTCGCGGTGTCCCGTCAGGGAACAGCGGTGCTGAACCCCGCCCCCATCGGGGTGCAGACCAGCACCGCCGACCTGACCAAGGGCCTGACCTTCACAGGGCGCAAGGACCGGACGCTCACCGAGTCCTACACGATGACGACCGGGAAGAAGCGCTCGCGGCAGACCACCTACACCGAGACGACCCTGTCCTTCACCGGATCGGGCGGCGCACGGCTGGACGTCGTGGTGCGCCTGTCGAGCACCGGCGCGGCGTACCGGTACGTCCTGCCCGGCTCGGGCAGCGTGACGGTCCAGCGAGAGGCGTCCTCGTGGGAGGTGCCCGCGTCGGCGAACGCCTGGCTGGTACCGGCCGGCCGTGAGGACCAGGGGCAGTGGTTCCGTACGACCGCGGGCGACGCCCCCGCGAACACCTACGCCGTGCCCGCCCTGTTCCAGATCGGTTCGACGTACGCGCTGTTGGCCGAGACGGACATCGACGGCCGCTACGCCGGGAGCCGTCTCACCCACCAGGCGGGGTCGGGGAACTACGCGACTTCGATCACGAACGCTCCCGTCACCGCGACGCTGCCTCTGGCCACGCCCTGGCGCACCGCGGCGGTGGGAGACCTGGCGACCGTCACCGAGTCGACGATCGTCGACGACCTCGCCCAGCCGTCCAAGGTGAGCGACACGTCCTGGATCGAGCCGGGCGCGTCCGCCTGGTCCTGGCTGACCGAGCACTCGAGCCCGTCGGACCCTGCCCGCCAGCGAAAGTACATCGACTTCGCGCAGCACCACGGCTGGGACTACGTCCTGGTCGACGAGGGCTGGCAGTCGAGCTGGATGCCGGACCTCGTGAAGTACGCCGACGCGCGAGGCGTCAAGGTGATCGTCTGGTTCAACTCCTCCGCCCTCCAGACGGCCGAGCAACGAGCCAACTGGTTGCCGCTCGTCCAGAGCTGGGGCGTGGCCGGAGTGAAGATCGACTTCAGCTACGAGTACACCCAGCCGACCCTCAAGTGGTACGACACCGTCCTCGCCCAGACCGCCCAACTCAAGTTGCTGGTCAACTTCCACGGCGCCGGAACCCCGCGAGGCATGCAGCGGACCTGGCCGCACGTCATGACGGGTGAGGCGGTCTACGGAGCCGAACAGCAGCGCAACCGGGCCTCCTACAACACCCTGCTCCCCTTCACCCGCAACGTCGTCTCCAGCATGGACTTCACCCCCGTCGTCTTCAGCATGAACAACCGGGACACCACCGACGCCCACGAACTCGCGACCGCGGTCGTCTTCGAGTCGGGCTGGCAGCACTACGCGGACAACCCCGAGAGCTATCAGTCCCGGCCCGAGGCGCTGCGCATCCTCGACCAGCTCCCGACGACGTGGGACGAGACGCGCCTGCTCGCCGGCGCTCCCGGGCAGGAGGCCTACATGGCTCGCCGGGCAGGCGGAAGGTGGTACGTCGGAGGCATTTCGGCCCTGGCCGCGAAGACGTTCCAGACACCACTGAGCTTCCTCGGCGACGGCCGTTGGCTGCTCGAGACGGTCCGCGACGGCTCCGGATCGCTGCTGCGGGAGACGCGTGTGGTCTCCGGTGGGGACACCCTGTCGGTGCCCATGGCGCGCAACGGCGGCTTCGCCTCCGCACTGTGCCCCTACACCGAAGGTATGACGACCTGTGGTTCCTCCGACACCGACGGGGTGCTCAAGGGCCAGGAGTCCGGTCTCTGTGTCGACGTGCCCAACAGCACGCAGACCAACGGGACCGACGTCAGGCTCGCGGACTGCAACGGGGACAGCAACCAGGTGTGGACGCAGACTCCGGCCAGGCAGCTGCGGGTGTTCCCCGGCGCATGCCTGGATGTCGACGGCGGGGCGAGCGCCGACGGGACGACGGTCCAGATCTGGGACTGCAACAACACCGGAGCCCAGCAGTGGACCGCCAGGGACGACGGCTCCGTGGTCAACCCCGCCTCGGGCAAGTGCCTCGAAGCCCGCGACCACGGCACCTCGACCGGCACCGGACTCGTGATCCGCGGCTGCGACGGGGGAGCACAGCAGCAGTGGGCACGAGGCGCCGCCGCCGCAGCGGTCAAGGGTGTGGAATCCGGGCGTTGCCTGGACGTGCCCAACAACGCGACGGACAACGGAACCCGGCCGGCACTGTGGGACTGCAACGGCGGAGCCAACCAGATCTGGACTTCCACGGCCTCCAACCAGCTCAGGGTCTATCCCACCGAATGCCTGGACGTACGCGACGGCGCGAGCGCCGACGGGAGTGCCGTCATCATCACGGACTGCACCAACGCGAAGAGCCAGGGCTGGCGAGTCATGTCCAGCGGCTCCGTCGTCAACGTGGCGTCCGGCAAGTGCCTGGACGCGTACGACCGCGGCACCACGAACGGCACCCAGGTGATCATTTGGCCATGCACCGGGGCCGCCAACCAGAAATGGAACCGCGGCTGACCGACCGCGCCCCTGCGACAAGGGAAAGGACGCATCCCGGTCGCGCCCGCCGCCGAACCGGCGGTCGCGGTGTCCACCGCGACGTGTCCCGTCCCGACCCAGCGCAGCCCGCACATGTCCTCGCTGTCGCCCGCCCTCGCGGGACAACACATGGGAGCCGCACATGTCCTTCGAAAGGTACACGGATAGACACCGTTGGGCGGCTGCGGCCGCCTCGCTCACCCTTGCCGCCGGCGGTTTGGCCGGGGCCGCCGCAGTGACTTCTGGAGTCGCCGTCGGCGTGCAGGTCGCTGCCGTGGCCGCCGCGCCGGAGGCCGCGGCGGTGGAGAACGGCTTGGCCCGTACCCCGCAGATGGGGTTCAACAACTGGAACACCACGGGCTGCGGTTCGCAGTTCGACGAGGCGATGGTCAAGGGCATCGCCGACATCTTCGTCTCCAAGGGTCTCAAGGCGGCCGGGTACTCCTACGTGAACCTCGACGACTGCTGGGCGCTGCCCTCGCGGGACGCGTCCGGCAACCTGGTGCCCGATCCGGTGCGTTTCCCGAACGGCATCAAGGCCGTGGC
>NZ_JBSFFN010000056.1:0-35048 GCF_053596135.1 Streptomyces sp. NPDC001770
ATGAGCTGGCCGCCGGTGACGACCACCACGTACGTGCCCTCGTAGTGGCTGGTGGTGTTGTCGTTCCAGGTGAGGTCGAACGCGTCGTCGCCGAGGGGCGGGGTGTAGAGGCAGCCGGCTGTGGTGTCGAACGGTCCGAAGCTGTGCCGGCCGGAAGACACGGGCCCACCGAGGCAGGTGGTGAGGTCGGAGGTGTTGGTGACCTCCGTCTGCCGGGTGGTGAGGGTGATGCCGGGGGAGTACGTCTGGAGTCCGGTGCCCGTGCAGACCATGATCACGGGGTCGGCGTGGGCGGTGGGTGCCGCCAGCAGGGCGGAGGTGAATGCGAGCAGGAGCGCGGCCAGCGTGCTCGCGGCGGTGCGGAGTGGTTGGCGGGGCCGGTCGTTCATGGGAGCCCTTTCGCGACGCGGGCTCGAGGAGGGACCTGAAGCGAGAATATTCGTTCGAATAACAGGGTCCGCACTTCGAGAACCTATGGTCACTTCTGGTGACCTTACGACAGCATTGCGTGCGCCTTCGGGTCTGGCAACCCTCTTCGTGGGATTCGCGGTGAGCACGTCCGCGGTGCCGGGCCGTGAAGCTCTTCAGGGCCCGTCCTCTTCGAGCCGGCGGGAGATCGCGCGGGCCGTGGCCCGTACGGCCGGGCCGTAGCCCGCTTCCGCGAAGCCGGTGCTGGGCGCGACGACCGACAACGCCGCGACCACGTCGCCGGCGTCTCGCACCGGTGCGGCGACGGTGTCCACCGGCCATGGATGGCTCTGCCGGCCGAACGCGTGGTCACCGCGCCGTACTTCGGCGAGGGCGCGGCGCAGGTCGGCCGGGGTGCGGATGTCGTCGTGGCCCTGTCGAAGACCGCCCTCCACGGGGTCGTAGGCGGCGATGGCGTGGTCCTGGACGTCCTTGGGTGCGAACGCGAGGAGCACCAGTCCGACTCCGGTGGCGGTGAGCGGTAGGCGCCCTCCGACGCGGTAGCGCACAGGGCCGGCGTCCAGTGCGGAGAGCCGTTCGACGAGCACCGCCTCGCCCTGTTCGCGGACGGCGAGCAGGACGTGCTGCCGGGTGACGTGGAAGAGGTCTTCCATGAACGGCATGGCCACGGATCGCAGGCCGTGGCCGCGCGGCGCCAGGGACGCGGTCTCCAGCAGGCGGAGTCCGACGACGTAGCGGCCGTCGTCGAGACGTTCCAGGGCACCCGCGTCGACCAGTGACCGGGCGAGCCGCAGGGCGCTGCTGCGAGGGATGCCGCTTCGCTGCGCCAGTTCGGCGAGTGTCTGTGCGCGGTGGTCGGTGTCGAACGTGCCGAGCACGGCGAATGCCCGGTCGACGACGGGTTGCCCCTCGGCGGGTTTCCCGCCGCGCCGCCCGCGCGGGTTGCCGTCGCCCGAACCCGGTGTTTCATTCATCGGCATCACACGTGCCATCCTACGACGCCGTTCCTACGCTGGCTGGGGTAAGGACCCGCAAGCGAAGGAGTTCCGCATGGCCCCCACCGGCCTCGTCGACGTACATGCCCACTTCGTCACCGACAGCTATGTCGCCGCGGCCCGGTCCGCGGGGATCGAGCGTCCCGACGGGATGCCGGGCTGGCCTTCGTGGAGCGTCGGACAGCACCTCGACCTGATGGACCGCTCAGGCATCGACAAGTCCTACCTGTCGGTCTCCTCCCCGGGGGTGCACTTCGGCGACGACGCCGAGGCCCGCTCCCTCGCGCGCGAGGTCAACGAGTTCGGCGCCGGCGTCCGCGGCGAGCGCCCGCGGCGGTTCGGCCACTTCGCCTCCCTGCCGCTGCCCGACGTCGAGGGCGCACTCGCGGAGACCGCCCACGCCCTCGACGTACTCGGCGCGGACGGGATCGCCGTGGAGACCAACCACCACGGCGTCTACCTCGGCGACCCGCGGTTCGAACCCCTGTGGGAGCACCTCGACCGCCGAGGTGCCCTCGTCTTCGTCCACCCCACGTCCCCGCCCCACGCCGAGGACGTCTCGCTGGGCCGGCCGCGGCCGATGCTGGAGTTCCTCTTCGACACGGCCCGCACCGCGAGCGACCTGCTCCTGCGCGGCGTGTTCACCCGCCATCCCCGTATCCGGTGGGTGCTGACCCACGGCGGTGGAGCGCTGCCGCTGCTCGCCGACCGCATCGACCTGTTCGGCTCCGTGTTCGGCGGCGGCTCCACGGACGCGCCCAGCGCGGTGGAGCAGCTCGGCCGCCTCTGGTACGACATGGCCGGGACGCCCTTCCCGCGCCAGATCCCGGCCCTCGACGCCGCGTTCGGCACCGAGCGGCTGCTCTACGGCAGCGACTACTGCTGGACCCCCGCGGCGGGCGCGCTCGCGCAGGTCGCCTCCGTCGACTCCGCGGCGCAGCCGTCGGCCACCGACACGTGGCGTGACCTCACCACACGCAACGCGCACCGGCTGTTCGATGCGTGACGGCCGTCCGAAAGCCGCGACCCGAAGCCCGAAGCAGTGACGATCGATGCCGAGGAGAGACATGAGCAGGTACGTGGAGCCGTCCGCGGTGAACGGGCGAGTGGTGGTGCGGGACGTCACCGTGGTCGATCCGCAGGACGGTCGCCGCACCCCCGGGCAGGACGTGGTGGTCGACGGAGGCCGGATCACGTCTGTGACGGCCACCGGTGGCCCCATGGCGGAGGCGCACGTGGTGGAGGGACGGGGCCGGTTCGTCGTCCCCGGGTTCATGGACATGCACATGCATGCCCTGAACACCCCGAAGGACGTCGACGGCACGTACGCGCTGATGCTCGCCAACGGTGTCGTCGGTTTCCGTCAGATGTCCGGCAACAAGGCTCTGCTGAAGTCCCGGAGCCGGGGCACACTGCCGCGACCGACCGGCGCGCCGGCGCTCAAGGCGACCGCCGGCGACCTGCTGACTCCTCTGAACGCGAGCACGGCCGAGGGTGCGGTGCAGGCCGTCCGCGAGCAGCACCGGGACGGAGCCGACTTCGTCAAGGCGGGGATGACGACCCGGGAGACCTTCCTGGCGGCCCTCCGGGAGGCGAACCGCCTCGGGATCCGGCTCGGCGGTCACCTGCCCGCCGACCTCGATCCCCGGGAGGCCGCGCGCGGCGGCGTGTGGTCGATCGAGCACCTCGGTCCCGGCGTCACCGTGTTCGCCGCAGCCTCCTCCCAGGAGGACGAGGTCCGCGCGAGCAACGCCACGCGCAAGCTCCCGCCCATTCCCAGGATCAAGATCCCGGGCGCCGGCAGACTGGCGACGAGGCTGATCAAGGGCATGGTCACCAACCCCGCGACCGCCACGTCCGAGTCGGAAGCGCGCGCCTACAACCTGGCCGACGGCTCCTACGACCAGCGGAAGGCGGAGGAGCTGGCGGCCGTGTTCGTCGAACACGGCACCTGGCAGTGCCCCACCCTTATCCGGGTCCACACCCAGCAGTTCGGCGACTCGCCCGAACACACGCAGGACCCGAGGCGCCGCTACATGGCCCCCGACGAACTGCGTTCCTGGGACAAGTCGTCGAGGAAGTTCTCCAGGCTTCCCGGCACCACCCGTGAAGCCCTGCACGACCACTGGGCGGCTCAGCTGCGAATGACCAGGACCTTCGCCGACGCCGGGGTCCCCATGGTCGCGGGAACCGACGCGTGCGGAGCCGCGGGAATCATTCCGGGTTTCGCGCTCCACGACGAGTTCGACCACCTGGCCGAGGCCGGCCTCGGCCCGTTGGCCATCCTGCGGACGACGACCACCGAGCCGGCGCGATTCCTGGGCGAGGAGGGAGAGTTCGGTCGGGTCGCGGCCGGCATGCCCGCGGATCTGGTGCTGCTGGACGAGGACCCGCTGGACGACCACACCGCCCTCCGCAGGATCGCGGGAGTGATGCGGGACGGTTCCTGGTGGCCCCGCTCGGAGCTCGACGCCGTCCTCGAGAGGGTCGCCGCCCGTCCCGGGGCCCACTGAGGCCGACCGCGACGTCCCTCACCTCGTGCGAGCCGGCAGCTGATCCGAGCCATGCCGTTCAGCGCTCCCGCTGTTCGTGTCCGCGTGCCCCACCGGCCCGCCTTGAGTGCGGCCGGCCATCCCCCCGACGCCAGTGAGCCTTCCCAGCCACCGTCTTGGCCGACCGTGCCTGCCAAGTCGCCGGCCCCTGGATCACCACCGGTGCCGGACGACCGCATCGCGGGGAGCCCACGCGCCAGCGCAATGCCGACGGCGCCTCACCCAAGCCCGAGCTCCCGTCCAGCGGCACGGCACGACTGAAGACCTGGCAGATCTTCAGGAGGCCGGGAGGGCGAGCGCGCGCACGGCGATGGTCTCCTCCGACGTACTGAGGGTCTGCTGCTGCCGGCGCGGTCCTGCGGGTGCCCGGTGGGACCGCGCCTGGCCACGGGCCGTAAGGGATGCTCCGTTCGGCCCGGCTCGGCTTCAGATGGCGGACGGGATCCGATGAGCCGCGACGTAGCGGGCCGGGTCGCCGCGGTGGCTCGTCGTCCAGCGGCGGGCCGTCTGCTCGGCGAACGTCTCGTTCGTGTCCACGATCTCGTCGAGCGGGTCGAGATAGCCGGCCGCCCCGGGTTGTTCGAGCCCTGCCCGGATACGGGCCTCCAGGCCCGTGCGGGCCAGCCCGAGCAGGTGACGGGCCAGGTCGCGCACGCTGTCCCCGCCCAGACGGGTGGCCAGTCCGGCGGTGGGCAGGGCGCGTTGCGCCGCGTCGTTCTCCTGGGGCGTGTACCGCCGGAGGAGTTCCCAGGCGGCCGCGCGGCTGGGCGCGTGGTACGTCAGCCCGGTCCACAGCGCCGGGCCCGCGGGAACGCAGGGGTACGGGGGGCCGTCCGGCGCGCGGGTCTCCAGGGTCCGGCGTACGCGGACGGTGGTGTAGATCTGGTCGAGGTGGGAGAGCCAGTCCTCCCAGTGGGGCTGGGTGCCGTCGTCGAAACCGTGGCGCACATGGTCCGCGAAGGGCTCTGGCCCGGCGAGGCGGTAGCCGCCCGGGCCGCGACGGTAGATCATGGGCATGCCCAGTGCCCAGTCGGTGAGGGCCTCCACCGTGAGCGGGGTCCGCAGCGCGGGGCCGGGGGAGCCGCAGCGGCGGGGGTCCATCCGGAGCCAGTCGCGGCAGCGGTGCGAGAGGATCCCGTCGAGGCGTCCGGCGTACAGCGGCGAGTTGACGAACAGGGCGGCGACGACGGGCGAGGCGGCGACCTGAACGCGCAGCTTCGAGGCCAGGTCGTCCTCGGACAGGTGATCCAGAGTGGTCTGGGTCGAGGTCGACAACTTCATGATGTGCGGTGCCCCCTCCCCGTCCGGACCGAGGCCCGCGAAGTACGTCCGCATGACTCCGCCCCGGACGGTGGGCACCCAGGTGGCGCGGTCCGCCCGGTCGAACGGGAGGTTGCCGCCGGGGACGATGGCCAGCCGGTGCCGCTGCGCCAGAGCGGCCAGGGCCTCCATGGTGGCGCGCATCGCCGTCACCAGAGTGACGAGGTCGTCCGCGGGAGGGGAGGAGTATTCCAGCTGGCCTCCGTGTTCGAGCGTCAGCTTCGTCCCGTCCGCGAGATGCACCCCCGTCAGGACGTCGTCGGCCCACTGCGGTGAACCGCCCCATTCGTGCGACACCTGGTGGAGGAGGGCGGCCATGCCGTGGGGCCCGTCGTAGGGGGCCGCGAGTCCGGTCGCCTCGTCCAGCACACCGGCCTCGATCTCCAGACCGATGCGTTCGCGGGTGCCGTGGGGCGCGTGGAACGCTTCGCGCAGATCGGACCTGCTCAGGGGATGACGAGCACGGCCGCTCCCCGTGTCGTGGGTCGTCACGATGCCGTCCCTTCCCGGACGAAGTCTTCCGTTCCGCGCTCCTCGTGGTGCCGGCCCGGCTCCTCGCCCGTCGCGGACAGCCGGTCGAGCAGGTGGCCGACCGTGCGGAGTGCCGACTGGGCGGCGCCCTGCATCCACGCGTGGGCGGCCGAAAGGTGCTCTCCGGCGAAGTAGAGGCGGGGATCGCTCCGCGGGTGCGGCGTCGCGAGGCCGTTGAGGTACCTCGTGTGCTCGCCGGGAGCGAGGTAGGCGAAGGACCCTCCGCTCATGCCCAGATGGCTGTCCCAGTCCCAGTGCACGATGTCGTCGATGTCCTCGCAGATGCCCGGGTGCAACTGCTCCAGGCACCGCATCACGACTCGGTCGCGGTCCGCGGCCGGCAGTGCGGTGAACCGGCGGGCGTGCGGGCCCCAGAGATAGGCGCCCGTGAGCACCCCCGGTTCGTGCGAGAGTCCGGCGTTCCGGGCGGTCAGCCTCTGCGGTGAGGACGGGCGGGCGTCGAGGACGACGCGGGCGTTGTCCGACGGGTACCAGCACTGCTGAATGGGGAGGTCGGTGAAGCTCCCACCGCCGTAGATGCCGTCGTCGAGTTCCCAGCTCCGCCGACGCAGGTGCACCAGGGTTTTGGTACTGCTCGCATAGGTGAGACTACGGACGGCCTGGGCCTGCCGGTGGGGCAGGGCCGGAGTGATGGTGATCCGGTCGAGTGTGGTCAGCGGGACGCAGGCCAGCACGGCATCGTAGGTCTCATCGACGGGGCGGCCCACGCAGTGCCCTCTGATCCGTCCTCCGCCGGAGTTCAGCTCCACCGCGTCGACGCGAGTCGACAGGCGCAGTGACCCCGGCGTCAGCCGCCGTACGAACTCGCGGACCAGCGTGTCCATCCCGCCGACCAGTTCGAGCGGGGCGGCATGGAAGAGACCGAAGTAGTCGACGAGCACCTCGAGAAGGGAAGCGTGCTCGTAGTGGACCAGTCCGCTGGCGTATCCCAGCAGGTCCCAGGCATCCTCGGAGAACTGCTCCCGCGCGAACTGCCACAAGGAGACCGACATCAGGCGGTCCAGAGCCGCGTCCTGCCAGCTGCCCTCCAGGACACTCAGCTGCTGTGCGTGGCTGAGCGCGTCCCAGGCCGTACGCAGCACACGGTCCAGCCAGTTCCTCGGCCCGTCCTGGTCGGCGGCATCGAGGCCGTAGGCCGAATACAGATGGTGCCCGTGGCTCAGTCGGGTGCGGCGGCCGCGCAGGTGGTAATACCCGTCCGGGTTCAGGTTGACGAAGGGACGGGTCCGCAGCCCGAACTCACGCACGTAATGGAGCACGCATTCGTGATTTCCGGGAATGCGCATCGCGCCGAGGTCCGCATAGGTCTCGTCCCAGAACCGATGCGTACGCACCCGCCCCCCAGGACGCTCCGCCTGCTCGTAGAGCACGGCCTTCACTCCGCGTCGCTGCAGCTCGTAGGCCGAGACCAGACCGGCCAGCCCGCCGCCGATGATTCCCACCCGCGCCGGGCGAGCGGCACTCGCCACTCGTAATTCCTCCGGAAACGCGAAGCACCGATCGAACAAACCCTCCACACTCCTCCACTCGCATGCTGATCCCCCCATTGTCGGGCGATCCGTACCCGTCGCAACGACATCCATGAGGCGATCGGGGAGACCTTCGGCCGCTCCAGGAAATGACGACCGAATGCTGCTCTCAATGGAGGCGAGAAGTCTTGAAAGAGGTGGTGACGCCGGCTGTACCGGCGGTCCTCCCGCCCGTGGCCGCTCGGGGGCAGGATCGGTCCCGGAGCCCAAGGCCAACTGCGCTCCCCGCGGCGGGTGCCGCTTCGTCGCTCCGGACCATGGTGTTCGTACCGGGGCTCATCACGCAGGGCTCCGGGATGCGTCCCGATCCGGTTGGCACAGCATGATTGTGAGCACGAACGCGCCGGTGCCGGGCAGGAGAACCTGCCCGGCACCGGCGCGGGCCGACGTGGGAGACCGTGGACGGGACCCGGCACGGGGAGCCGATCACTCCTGTCCCCACCGGGGTTCGTACGGTCGGCGCCGGCTGAACGGGGCCCCCGGGCACCTCAGCCGGGCGATCCCCGGGGACCTACTTGCCGTGGTCCCCGCTGTAGCCCTCGTGGCCGTCCTTGGTCTCGTCGTGGCCGCGGTCGTGGCTTCCGCCGTTGACACAGGAGTTCCCGAAGCTCGGGTTCAGCAGACCGATGATGTTGAGGGAGTTCCCGCACACGTTGACGGGAATGTGGACGGGGATCTGGACGACGTTGCCGGACAGCACGCCCGGCGAGCCGAAGGCGGCACCTTGCGCTCCGGCATCCGCGGCGGCCGTTCCGGCGCCGGCGAACGTCAGAGCGGCAGCGGCCGCGGCCAGAAATACTGTGCTTCTCAGCTTCGACATTGAGCTCTCCGCACTTCGGGTGCCACCGCTCGGTCGCGGCGGCTGCGTCCACGATGCGTGCCCGCTTCCGTCCGGACCGCCGACGCGCCTGACCGCCGCCCGTCCCTCCCCTGAACGGCCGTTCTTCCATGCGCGGTTGGCCGAAGCGTCCGCCCGGATCCGTTGAGGGCTGGAGGGCTGGAGGGCTGGAAGGCTGGAGGGCAGGGGGAGGAGTGGACCGCCGGAGCCCGGCCGGCGGCGACGAACGTGCGGCCCCACGCTCCGGGGGCGGATGCCTGGTCCGCACGGAGCCGGCGGGCAGGTGCCGGCCCAGGGGACGACGCGCCCGATGTGTGCCCGACCCCCTTTACGCCGCCGAAGGAGAGCCCGACTCGTGGCGGAGCCGCTTCACCCCGGGGAGTCGGTGCGTGCCGCCAGATCGGCCAGGTGGTCGTCCAGGAGCGCGATCTGACGCTCCGGCGGGAACGCCGCCGGAGCGAACAGTGCCTGGACCACCAGGCCGAGTACGAAGGACTGGGCCGCGGCGGAGATGCGCGAGGGGTCGCCCGGGGGCAGTTCGCCGAGCTTCTGGGCCGCGGCCACCCGCTCGCTCAACCGGTCCCGGCTCTGGGCGTACTTGCGGGCGTAAGCGGCGCTCAGGCCGGGGTCGGAGAGTGCGGCATCCCAGGACGAGACCCAGATCCGGTTGCTGTCGGTGGACTCCGGAGTCAGCGGCAGGATGTCGAGGAGTGCGGCCCTGAAGGCGGCCAGGCCCTCACTCGCCTCGCGGCGGGGGCGGGTGGTGGTGCGCTGTTCGAGCAGGTCGAGGGCGTACTCGACCAGGTCCTGTTTGGCCGGGAAGTAGTGCGTGAGCAGGCCGGTGGTGGCGCCGAGTTCGGCGGCGACGGCGCGCAGGGTCAGGCCGGTGAAGCCACGTGTGGCCATGACCTGCCAGACCGCCGCGGAGACATCGCGTCGACGGGCCTCGTGATCTCCCTTGGTACGGGGCATGCTGACACGGTACATTGACGTAACGCTTGTTATGTAAATGGGGGTGCTCATGTTCTGGCTGTCGCTGCGCGACGGTGCTCGCCTCGGGGAGCTGGAGGTCTGGCACGCGGAGGAGTTCGCCGCCCACATGGACCGGGCCCGCGAGCACATCCGGCCGTGGGTCGGGCCCGCGTTCCTCACCGGCGACGTGGGCGGGGCGCGGGCCACGCTCACGCGGTATGCCGGACGCAAGGCCGCCGACGGAGCCCGCTTGTACGGCATCTGGCGGAGCGAAGTCCTGGTCGGCGGGGTGATGTTCACGGACTTCGACGCCGCTGCCGGCTCGTGCGAGATCGGGTGCTGGCTGGAGCCGTCCGCCGAGGGGAACGGGCTGATCACCCAGGCGTGCGGCGCCCTGCTGGACTGGGCGTTCACGTCCCGGGGGCTGCACCGCGCCGAGTGGCACTGCCGGGCCGACAACGACCGCAGCTCGGCGGTGGCCAAGCGGCTCGGCATGACCTTGGAGGGCGTACGCCGCGAGGCGTGGCTGTACGAGGGCGTGCGCCACGACAAGCAAGTCTGGGCCGTCACCGCTCCGGAATGGCACGACCTGGAGCGGTGAGCGGCGACGACTCGCGCACGGAGTGGCGGTCGGCCGTGCCCGGTCGGGCCGACCGCCACGGTGCTCAGGGCAGCGTCGGGGGCGCCGGGGCCGTCGTGGTGGGCACCGGTGCCGGTGGCTCGCACGCCGAGGTCCCGTCCTGGGCGTGCCGTGGAGCCGAGAGTGCCGGGAGGGCCGCGCGCCAGCCGCCGTGCGCGGTGATGTCGCGGGCGCCGTCGAGTGCCACGGGCTCACAGAGGAAGCCCGTCACGCAGGTCCCGTCCGCGAGTTCCACGGTGCCGAGGGCCATGGGCCGGGGGAGCGCCGCGAGGAGCGTGCCGAGCCCTTCGGCCGGGAGCCGCCACACCTCGGCCTCGATGGCGGCACCTCCCTCCCCGGTACGGACCAGACCGGGCTTGGGCGGCGACGTGTCGAGGGCGTACAGCCGGTAGACGGGTGCCGTGGTGGTGGTGCGTACGAGCCGGGCGCCGAGGGCCAGCAGCTGTCCGTTCAGAGGCTGTCCGGACAGGTGCGCGCCGACCACCGCGAGGTGCGGAGGCGGGGCGGCGAGCAGGCCGGCGACGCGGACGAGCCGTTCGTCGGTGAACGCGGGGCCGATCAGCATCACGCCGAACGGGAGCCCGTTCACCTCGCCCGCCGGAACGGCGACCGCCGCGAGGCCGAAGAGGTTGGTCGAGTTGGTGAACCGCCCGAGCCGGGTGTTCGCGCCCAGTGGGTCGGCCGCGACCTCCGCGAGGGTCGGATGTCCGGGCGTCGTCGGCAGGAGGAGCGCATCCGCGTCGCCGAGCGAGGCCAGGGCCCTGGCCCGGAGGACGGACAGCCGCTCCAGATCCGCGAAGAGCCGGTGGGCCGGGATGTCTCCGGCGCCCGAGATGATCCCGGCCACGGTCGGATCGAGGTCCGTCGCATCCGGGTAGGCATCGACGAAGTCGCCCACCGCGGTGTACCGCTCGGCGACGAACGCTCCCTCGTACAGCATCGCGGCCGCTTCGGTGAACGGCGCCAGGTCGACCTCCACGAGTTCGGCGCCCGCGTCGGCCATCCGGGTCGCGGCCGAATCGAAGGCCTCGGCCCAGCCCTGGTCCAGCTCGCCGAGCTGCCCGGGACGCGGGACCGCGATCCGCCACGGGCCGGGGCTCCGCTGCTCCGGGGCGGGGAGCTCGCGCGCCCGCGGTGCCGCCATGAAGGACAGCGCCCGCTCGGCCTCCGGAAGGGTCCGGGCGAAGACGGTCACACAGTCGAGCGAGGCGCAGGCGGGAACGACGCCCGACACCGGGACCATGCCACGCGTCGGCTTGAGGCCGACGACGCCGTTGAACGCGGCCGGTACCCGGCCCGAGCCCGCCGTGTCCGTGCCGAGCGCGAAGTCCACGATGCCGAGGGCGACCGCGACGGCCGATCCGGACGAGGAACCGCCCGAGACGTACGCCGGGTCCACGGCGTTGCGGACCGGTCCGTACGGGCTGCGCGTTCCGACCAGGCCGGTCGCGAACTGGTCGAGGTTCGTGGTGCCGAGGACCACGGCGCCCGCCGCTCGCAGCCGGGCCACGGCCGGAGCGTCGGTCTCCGGCTCGTACGCGTACGAGGGACAGCCGGCGGTCGTCGGCAGCCCGGCCACGTCGATGTTCCCCTTGACCGCGAACGCCGTCCCTGCCAGCGGCAGCCGTTCACCGGCGGCGGCCCGTTCGTCGACCTGGGCCGCCTCCGCCTCCACGTCTTCACGGGGCCGGAGACCGATCCACACCTCGGGACGGTCCACCTCCGTGATCCGGGTGTAGGCGGCGCGCACTCTCTCCACGGCGCTGGTCACGCGTACACCTCCGCGGCCGGGACGGGAGCGAGGACGAGGAGCGCGCTGCCCGCCTCCACCTGGCTGCCCGTCTTGATCAGGAGCTCCGTGACGATTCCGTCGGCGGGGGCCGGCACGGGTGCCTCCATCTTCATCGCCTCCAGGGCGATCAACTGCTGGCCCGCCGACACCCGGTCGCCGACCTCGACGTTCACCTGCCAGACGCAGGCGGGGAACTCGGCCTCGACCAGGCGGCCGCCCGCCGGCACCTCGATGTCGGTGGTCACCGGGACGGTCTCGGTGGCAGCCTCGGCGCGGGCGAACTCGCCGGCGGCTTCCCAGGCGTCTCGCTCGGCGCCGAACGCCGTGTTCTGCCGGTCGCGGAAGGCGGTGATCGACGCCGCGTTGTCAGCCATGAACGTCTGGTACGCGGCGAGCGAGAAGGTGCCGTCCTCCGTCTTCGGTACGAAGCGGCCGGAGGCGATGTCGGCGCGCAGCTCGAGGAGTTCGCCGGCACTCACCGGATACCACTTGATGCGGTCGAAGAAGCGCATCAGCCACGGCTTGCCCGGTTCGAAGGCGCCGCGCTGCTGCCAGCCCGACCAGACCTGGGTGGTACGGCCGACGAACTGGTAGCCGCCGGGGCCCTCCATGCCGTAGATGCACAGATACGCCCCTCCGATGCCGACCGAGTTCTCCGCCGTCCAGGTGCGGGCCGGGTTGTACTTGGTGGTGATCAGCCGGTGCCGCGGGTCCAGCGGCGTGGCGACCGGCGCACCCAGGTAGACGTCGCCGAGCCCCAGGACGAGGTACTCGGCGTCGAAGACCGTGCGGTACACGTCGGCGGATGTTTCCAGGCCGTTGACGCGGCGTATGAACTCGATGTTCGACGGGCACCACGGAGCGTCGTCGCGTACGCCCGCGACGTAGCGGTCGATGGCCTCGCGGGTCGCCGGGTCGTCCCAGGAGAGCGGCAGGTGCACCGTCCGGCTGGGCACCACCAGTTCGTCGGTGGCGGGCAGTTCTCCCTCCACACGCATCACGGTGCGCAGGAGTTCCCGCTGCGGCAGCACGGCGGGGTCCGTCTGGATCTGGAGCGAGCGGATGCCCGGGGTGAGGTCGACGACGCCGGGGAGTGCGCGTGCGGCCAGCGCCTCCGCCAGTGCGTGTACGCGCATGCGCAGGGCAAGGTCGAGCTGCATGGGGCCGTATTCGACCAGGAGGTTGTCGTCACCGCTGCGCCGGTAGGTGACCGACGGACGGGCCGTCGTCTCCTCCAGGCGGGCGAGGATGCCGCCGTCGACGACGGCGTCCCGGTCGGCGCGGGGCTCGGCGGCGGGAGTCCTCCGCAGGCGCGTGGCAGCCTCCGGGGTCACCGGCACGAACCGGACGGTGTCGCCGGGGCGGAGCTGGCCCAGCTTCCAGCGCTGTCCGCTGACGACGGTGGCCGGGCAGACGAAGCCGCCGAGGGAGGGACCGTCGGGGCCGAGGAGGACGGGCATGTCCCCCGTGTAGTCGACGGCTCCGACGGAGTACGGCGTGTCGTGGATGTTCGACGGGTGCAGTCCCGCTTCGCCGCCGTCCGTCCGGGCCCAGCGCGGCTTGGGGCCGATCAGACGGACGCCGGTGCGGGCGGAGTTGAAGTGCACCTTCCAGTCCGCGGCGTAGAAGTCGCGGATGTCGTCGGCGGTGAAGAACTCGGGGGCGGCGTGCGGCCCTTCGACCGCGCCGACCCGCCACTGCCCGCTGAAGGCCGGGCGCGCGTCGAGTGGGACGGCGCAGGTCTCCGGACGGGCCTCGCCCCCGTGCAGGACGTCACCCGCGCGCAGGGCACGGCCGCCGTGTCCGCCGAACCGGCCGAGGGTGAAGGTGGCCGCGCTGCCCAGGAACTCCGGCACGTCCAGGCCCCCCGCGAACAGCACGTACGTGCGCAGGCCCTGCTCGTCGGGGGCCCCGACGGCGAGAACCTGCCCGGTCCCGACGGTGACGGGCTCCCACTGCGGCACCGGGGTGCCGTCGACCGTCACCTGGGCGGGGGCACCGGTGACGCAGACGGTCGTCGGGTGGGTGAACCTCAGCGAGGGTCCCTGCAGGGTGCATTCGAGCCCCGGCGCACCCTCGCCGTTGCCCAGTGCGGTGTTGCCGAGCCGGAACGACAGGTCGTCCATCGGTCCGCCCGGGGGAATTCCGACCTGCCAGTACCCGGTGCGTCCCGGCCAGTCCTGCACGGTTGTCAGGGTGCCCGGGGTGACGACCTCGATGCGCGGGGTCGGGTCGGTGACGTCCGAGAGCGAGGCCGTGGAGTGGGTGCCGGCGCGCACGTCGACGTGCCGGAGCGCCGCGCGGACCAGACCGAGGTTGGTCTCGATGCCGTCGACGCGGGTCGCGTCGAGCGCGGCGTCGAGCCGGTCGAGCGCCTCGGCGCGGTCGGCGCCGTGCGCGATGATCTTGGCGAGCATCGGGTCGTACGCGGTGGTGACCTCCGTGCCCGTCTCGACCCAGGCGTCGACGCGGACGCCCTCGGGGAAGGCGACGCGGGTCAGCAGGCCGGCGCTCGGGCGGTGGTCGCGGGACGGGTCCTCGGCGTAGACACGGGCCTCGACGGCATGGCCCACGGGGGCCGGGGGCTCGGTGACGACGGCGGTGTCCCCCTGCGCGAGGCGCAGCATCCACTCGACGAGGTCGACGCCGTAGATCGCCTCGGTGACCGGGTGCTCGACCTGGAGCCGGGTGTTGACCTCCAGGAAGTACGCCTCCTCGCGGGCGGCGTCGTACACGAACTCGACCGTGCCGGCGGACCGGTAGTCCACGGACGCGCACAGGTCCCGGGCCGAACGGGCGAGGTCGCGGCGTATGCGGTCGGGGAGCCGGGGAGCCGGTGCCTCCTCCACCACTTTCTGGTTGCGCCGCTGGAGCGAGCAGTCGCGGTCGCCGAAGGTGACGACCTTGCCGAGGCCGTCGCCGAAGACCTGCACCTCGACGTGGCGCGCCTGTTCGACCAGCCGCTCCAGAAAGACCCCGGCCGAGGAGAAGGAGGCCGCGGCCACGCGCTGCACGCGCTCCCATGCGTCCACGAGGTCCGCCGCGCCGTGACAGGCCTGCATACCGATGCCGCCACCGCCGCCGGTCGCCTTGAGCATCACCGGGTATCCGATCCCCTCGGCCGCCGCGAGGGCCGCCGTGACGTCCGGGAGGAGGCCGGTGCCGGGAGCGAGTGGCACGCCCGCCGCCTGCGCGGCGGCCCGGGCGGTGTGCTTGGCGCCGAACAGCTTCAGTTGTTCGGGCGTGGGGCCGACGAAGGCGATGCCGGCGTCGGCACAGCGGCGAGCGAATCCTTCGTCCTCGGACAGGAACCCGTAGCCGGGGTGGACCGCACCGGCGCCGGTGTCCCTGGCGGCCTTGAGGACCAGGTCGACGTCCAGGTACGACTCCTTGGCAGGGGCCGGGCCCAGCCGCACCGCGTCGTCGGCCAGGCGTACGTGTTCGGCGCCGCGGTCGGGGTCGGAGTAGACGGCGACGGTACGCAGGCCGAGCTTGCGGGCGGTGCGGACGATGCGGGCGGCGATCTCGCCGCGGTTGGCCACCAGCAGGGTGTCGAACGTCATCGGGTGCGGTCCTCGTCGTTCCGGGCGGGCTCGGTGATCGTCAGACGCAGGGGTGTCGGATCGAACCCGTTGCAGGGGTTGTTGATCTGCGGGCAGTTGGACAGCAGGGCGAGGACGTCGGTCTCGGCGCGGAGCACGACCTTCAGACCCGGGGCCGAGAGGCCGTCGACGATGCCGAGCGTGCCGTCCTTCTCGACCGGCACGTTCATGAACCAGTTGATGTTGGAGACGAGGTCCGGCTTGCCGAGTCCGTGCCGGACGCCCTCGGCGAGGAAGTTGTCCACGCAGGCGTGCTGGGACCAGGTGTGGTGGCCGTAGCGGAGGGTGTTGGACTCCTTGGAGCAGGCGCCCCCGAGGGTGTCGTGCCGTCCGCAGGTGTCCTCGACGACCGTCATCAGCGGAGTGTGCTCGCTGGACATCAGCACGGATCCGGTGGTCAGGAAGACGTTGCCCTGCGCCTGGAACGTGTCGGGGGCGCTGTAGCGGACGGAGGTGTCGTGGGCGTCGTAGACGAGGAAGTCCGCGGCCTGGTTGCCGTGCAGGTCGGTGACGGTCAGCCACTGGCCCTTGCGGACGATCGCCGACCACGCGGCGCGGGCGGGCACGGTGTCGTCGCGGACGACACGGGCGGCAGGAGCGACGGTGGTCATGCGGTCCTCCGGGCGGTGAGGTGGTCGGCGGTGTTCAGGTACGCGCGGCGGCCTTCGGGGGTGGCGTTCCACAACGGGTCGCCGGGTGCCGTGGCACGGGACCGGTAGGCGAGGACCTCGAGATGTCCGCAGGTGTACACAGGACGCGGGTCCAGCGGGTGGGGGACGTTGGCGAGGAGGACGACGACGTCCTGCTCGGCGCGGAGGGTGACGCGCGCGGCGGGACCGGCCGATCCGGTGAACTCGGTCGCGCCGTCCTCCGAGATCCGGACGCCCTGGAAGAAGGAGACGGAAGGGGGAAGGTCGCGAGGGCTCAGGCCGTTTTTGAGGCCGGCGAGTTTGAACAGTTCGCGGCCTGCCGGAGAGGCCGACTGGCAGGTGCCGTCCCCGTAGCGCGCGGTGTTCCACGCGAGGGTGGAGGTGCCGGTCAGCGCGTCGTGGCGGCCGGAGGTGTCCTCGACGACGGAGGCGAGCACGCGGCCCTGGTCGGAGAGGAGCAGGTGGCCCTCGCCCAGGTACGCGTTCCAGAGCACCTTGACGGTGTCGGCCGCGTTCAGCCGTTCCCAGGGGCGGCCGGCGCTGTGAAGGAGGAGATGGGCGCAGGCGTCGCCGGTCGGATCGGTCAGTCGCAGTTCGGTGCCCCGGGCGAGGACCTTGTGGGTGTAGTTCCCTCCGGCCACGGTCTCCGCCCATACGACGTCCTCGGAGGCCACGCCCCGGGGCGGCTCCGGCCAACTGCTCGCGGGCAGGACGGGCATGGCATCGGCCTCCCGGCCTGCTTGGGCCCGGGCGTGGTCGCGTGCGCCGTACGCCGATGCTGTCGCTGACGGTGTCGTCATGGGTCGACCTCCGGTCGGGGCTAATTTCTATCGCTTGACAGAAATTAGGCAGCGGGAGCTTCGCCGCCATTGCGTGTGCGTTTCCGGTCGGTTTCCGTAAACTCACCGGGGGATCGGCCCCTGGGCGGCCATCGGCTCTGTGCGAGGATCGTGGGGTGAGCACGCCCACCAGCAGAAGAGTCGGCCGCCCGCGGATCCAGAAGCGCCCTTCCAGCGGCCTCGAACCGCGCGACGAAGTCCTCGCCGCGGCAGCGGACTTGTTCACCACCCACGGCTACACCGCGACATCCACCCGGACGATCGCCGAACGGGCCGGCCTGCGCCAGGCTTCCCTCTACCACTACTTCGACGGCAAGGAAGCGATCCTCGCGGAGTTGCTCGAAGGGACCGTCCGGCCCTCCCTCGAAGTGGCGCGCGGCCTCGTGTCCCGCACGGAGGTGGCCCCGGAGGCGCGGCTGTGGGCTCTGTGCCACTCCGACGCGGCGCTGCTGTGCGGCGGCCCCCACAACCTCGGGGCGCTCTACCTGCTGCCGGAGGCGCAGACCGGCCGCTTCGCCGACTTCCACCGGGTCCGGGCCGAACTCAAGTCCTGCTACGACGAGTTGCTGGCCGCCACGGACATCTGCGCGTCCCTCGGCGCGGACGACCTGGCCCTGCACACGGACCTCGTCTTCGGACTCACCGAAAGCGTGATCCTCATCCGTCGCGCCGACTCCGACCGGGACCCGCGAGCCCTGGCGGTGGCGACGGCGGACGCCGCGTTGCGGGTGGCCGGCGTACCACAGCGTTCCCTGGCACGGCTGCGCCGTGAGGGGCGACAGCTCCTCGCGGCCCAGGGCTGACGGGGGCGGGCGGGCCTCCGCCTCTGCCCACGCTGTTCGACCGCCCTCGCCGTTCGACTGCCCTCGCCGTTCGACTGCCCTCGCCGTTCGACTGCCCTCGCTGTTCGACTGCCCTCGCCGTTCGACCGCCCGACCCTTCAGGACCGAGAGGCTCGAACACCCCTCGCCCCGGTCTTCCTCCCGCTCCGCGCCCCTTGTTCCGGCCGGGCCCGACGGCGGTGACGGTAGACCGCGCCGGTCGCGACCGTCGCGCCGAGAACCAGGACGGTGAACCACTGGAAGTACCAGTGGCCGCCGGCGGGGTCGTACACCGCGGTGCGCGGCCAGGCGAGGTTGACCGTCATGAGAAGCCCGTAGCCGAACGCGACCGCGTTGACGGGACGCCCCCAGCGGCCGAGGGAGAACAAGGGCCGGCCGAGCTCGTCGCTCCGGCCGTCGTTTGCCGGTGGCCACTCGCCCCTCAGCCGCCTGAACAGCATCGGTCCGGTGACCATCGCGTACGCCAGGTACACCATCGCGATGCAGGTCGTGCCGATGGCCAGAAAGGCCTGCGGCGACGAGAGGTTGAGCAGGAGCAGCAGTCCTGCCCCGACACCGACCACGGTCGCGGCCGTCCCGGGCATCCCGGTCCTGCGCGGCACCCGCGCCAGCCGTGCCGAGTACGGGAGGACGCCGTCGCGGGCCATGGAATAGAGCATGCGGGTCGCCGACGTCTGGATGGCCAGCGTCGCCGCGCAGATGGCCACGGCCACGTCGCCGAGCAGCACCCTGCCGAAGCCGTCGCCGAGCGTGCTGGTGAGCACGTACCCCAAACCCCCGGTCGCAAGGCGCCCGTCGGTGAGGGAGGGCGCGGCGAGCAGCCCTCCCAGCAGCAGGAGCCCGCCGCAGACACCGGAGGTGGTGAGGGCGGTGAGTGTCGTACGGGGGGCGGTGCGCCGCGGGTTGACGGTCTCCTCGCTCATCTCGCTCGCGCTCTCGAACCCGATGAGGACGTACGCGGCGGTGAACGAGCCGACGAGCAGCGCCGTGATCAGGCCGCCTTCACCGCCCGTGTGCAGGGTGACCGCGGGGCCGCGTTCCGCGTGAGTGGCGAGGAGCGTGACGATCAGGGCGATGCCGGCGATCTCGGCGGTGACACCGATCGTGTTGACGGCGGAGAGCGCCCGGTTGTCGGTGACGTTGAGGAGGGTGGTGAACACGAGCAGGACCACTCCGAGGAGAGCGGCGTTCGCGGCTCCACTCACCGTCGTGGGCGACGGATCGCCCCTCACGATCTGGAAGCCGGGCCAGACGGCGGGCAGGACCACCTGCAGCGCGAGAGCGGCGGCCGCCACGACCACGATCCGCCCGACCACCATGATCCAGCCCGCGTACCAGCCGAACGACGGAGTGCCGAGCCTGCTCGCCCACTGGTAGACGGCGCCCGAAATGGGCATCCGGGCGGCGAGTTCGGCGAAGCAGGCGGCGACGAGGAGCTGACCGACGAGAACGGCGGGCCAGGTCCAGAAGAAGAGCGGCCCGCCGAAGGAGAAGCCGAGCGAGAAGAACTGGAAGACCGTGGTCAGCACGGAGATGAAGGAGAACCCGGCTGCGAAGGACGCGTACCTCCCCATGCGGCGCCGCAGTTCCTGGGGATAGCCGAACGAAGCGAGGGAGTCGTCGGGCCGGCCCCCGTCCGCCGC
Organism: Streptomyces sp. NPDC001770; assembly: GCF_053596135.1. Taxonomy (NCBI): domain Bacteria; kingdom Bacillati; phylum Actinomycetota; class Actinomycetes; order Kitasatosporales; family Streptomycetaceae; genus Streptomyces; species Streptomyces sp. NPDC001770. The sequence continues at coordinate 19,196 of NZ_JBSFFN010000056.1, forward strand.
GCCGGGCGGGGGAGGAGTGTGTGGGGTGGGATCGGTGGTCACGGTCATGGCGGGTCCCCTGTCGCGGATGCGGGTCCAGCGAATTTCTGTCGGGTGACAGAAATTAGGGACGCCTGGTTTCCCCCGCGTGTCACCGCCATGTCCCCGCCGTTAGTGACTCCTCTCCGGACGGAGGCCGGGGCGGAGTTCGCTCGCCGACGGCGGCGGCGAGTTCGAAGCCGTCGAATCGCCCTCGCCGTTCGGTGAGGACATGAGACCGGCGGCCGTCGTAGGGCCGAGGGCTTGCCGGCCCCCCCCGGACAGCGGACTCGGGCTCTCGTTCCAGATGTGGAGGCGCACTCGTCGAGGTTCACGCTGCCGGCGGGCGCGTCGTCGCGGGCGCTACCGGAAGGACGGGCTACCGGCGCCCACCGCGTGCCCGGATCCCGGTGTCATCGAGGAGCGGGACGCCGGGCGCGAGGCCGAGCCGTCCCGCGCGCGGGCAGTCCGGCGGGAAGGAAAAACGTTCGCTTGTCATAACCCACCTCCGGACTGCCTCGTTCCCTCTCATGGGTGCCGGACGTTCATGGCATCGATCATCCATCCGGAACAGGGAGTTCACGCGTGAGGCCTCAGGCCACCGACATGTGTCAGATCGCCGAACAGCGCCGGCCGGCCGCCCGTGGCAGAAGCGGCCAACGCGCTCCGACGGCGCCGGTCGCCCTGACGTCGGTCCCGCCCCTCGTCCGCCGGCGCAACGGCTCCGCCCTGCGCGCCGCGCTCGCCGCCGCGACCGAGGACACCATCATCTACGACCTGGAGGGCATCGGCCGCCAGTACGCCGCCCTGTGCGCCGAACTACCGGGTGTCGCCGTCCGGTTCGCCATGAAGGCGTGCCCGGTGGACGAGGTGCTCGATCACCTCGCCCGGCTCGGCTCCGGGTTCGACGCTGCCGGCCCGCAGGAGATCGCCCAGGCGCTGCGCACCGGGGTGGCCCCCGAAATGATCCACTACGGCAACACCGTCAAGTCCGACCGCAACATCGCCGATGCCTATCGGCTGGGTGTGCGCGACTTCGCGACCGACAGCCGGGAGGACGTCGCCGCGATCGCCGAACACGCCCCGGGATCAGCGGTGTTCTGTCGCATCGCGACCTCCGGCGACGGTGCGCTGTGGGGCTTGAGCCACAAGTTCGGCTGCTCGCCCGAGGACGGCCTGCGGGTACTCCTCGCCGCCCGTGACGCCGGACTGGTGCCTTCCGGCCTGTCGGTGCACGTCGGCTCCCAGCAGATGACGGCCGAAGCCTGGAGCGATGCGATCGGGACACTGGCCGGTTCGCTGGAGACGCTCAACCGGCACGGCATCGCTCTGGACCGGATCAATCTCGGCGGCGGACTGCCCGCCCTCGGCGTCCTCGACCGGCGCGGCCGGCCGCTGGAGCCGCCTCTGGACAAGATGTTCGCGGTGATGCGCGACGGTATGGAACGGCTGCGCGCCGTCAATGCCGCCCCGCTGTCCTTCCTGCTGGAGCCCGGCCGCCACCTGGTCGCCGACCACGGTGCGATCCGCGCGCACGTCGCCCGGCTCACCTCCCGCCGACGGGACGACGGTTCGCGTGAGAACTGGCTCTACCTCAGCTGCGGGAAGTTCAACGGCCTGTACGAGATGGATCAGTTGCAGTACCGGCTGGAGTTCCCGGCCGGTTCCCAGGGGCAGTTCGTCGACGCCGTGGTGGCCGGTCCGACGTGCGACAGTGATGACGCGTACGCCCAGGAGGGCGGCTTAGTGAGGGTCCCGCGCACCATCGCCTCAGGTGACCCGGTCTGGGTCCATTCCTGCGGTGCGTACGCCGTCGCCTACGCCACCCGGGGGTTCAACGGCTTCGCGCCACTGCCGTACACGTGCGTTGCCGGCCCGGCCCATGACGGAGAAGGCGTATGACCGGTACCAGGATCAGGCTCCTCCGGGAGGACGACTGGGACGCGGTGGTCGCGCTGGAGGAACGCGCCTACCGGGCGAGCGGCCTGACCGAGGGGCGGGAAACGCTGCGTTCCCGGCACCGAGTCTCGCCGTCGACCTGCTTCGTCCTGGAGTACGAGGGCGGCTTCGGCGGCTACCTGCTCGCACTGCCGTACCCGCTTCACCGGTGCCCCGACCTGAGCATGGCCGAGGGACGCGCGGTTCGGGGGAGCGGCCGGGAGAGCAACCTGCACCTCCACGACGTGGTGATCGCCGAGCGGGCGCGCGGACGGGGCCTGGCCCGCCGGATGCAGCGGCATCTGGAGGAGACCGGGCGTGCGGGCCACTACCGGACGCTCTCCCTGGTCGCCGTGCCGGGCTCGCGGGCACTGTGGGCCAGGCTGGGCTACCGCGCCCGGCCCGGGACCGCACTGCCTGCGAGCTACGGCACCGAGGCGGTGTACATGACCAAGCCGGTGGAAGCCGCGGTCACCGACTCCGCTCTCACACATCCTTTTGGAGCAGAAGCGGTCTGATCCAGTCATGGAAGTCCGCCGTCGCTGCCCGTGCGGGGACGGCGGACACGGCGTCCGGTCAGTACCGCCAGCGAACGGCTTCGATGACGTCCGCGTCGGTGTGCCCCGCGAACAACTCCGCCTCGGCCCGCCGGACGGCCAGCACGGCTTCGTGCAACTCGGGGCCGAGCGCCTCCCGTAGCAGGGAGGACTTCTCGAACGCGTCGGCGGCTTCCGGCAGACTCGCCGGAAGGCGCTCGGCATCGCCGAGAGCGGCGGGGTCGCCCAGGGTCTCGGGAGGCAGCGGCATACCCGCGTCGAGTCCGGCGAGTCCCGCGGCCAGCACCCCGCCGACCGCCAGGTACGGATTGGCGGCGGCGTCGAAACACTTGAACTCGGCGTTCGCCTGCCCTGCCGCCGTGCCGGTGATCAGACGCAGGGCGGCCTCGCGGTTCTCCAGGCCCCAGCAGCGGTAGGCACCGGCGAAGTGGGAGGGAACCAGACGCAGATAGGAGGCGACACTTGGCGCGCCGAGGGCGAGCAGGGCCGACAGCTCGGTGAGTGCCCCCGCGAAGAAGTGCTCGGCTTCGGGGTGCAGACCGTGACGGCCGGGGCCGCCGTTCCCGAGGTTCTGGCCCTGCCGCCAGAGACTGAGGTGCAGATGGCCGCCGTTGCCGATCGCACCCTCGGTGAACACGGGAGCGTACGAGACCCGCAGCCCGTGACGGGCGGAGACGGCCCGGACGGTGTGGCGTACCAGCATCGTGGTGTCGGCCGCCTCGACCGGTCCCTCGGCGGCTACCGAGACCTCGAACTGCCCGGCGGCGTACTCGGGGTGGAGTTGCAGCACGGTCAGGCCCTGCGCGGTGAGGGCGCGAAGCACCTCGCGCAGGTAGTCGGAGTGCTCGATGAAGCGGGTCATGCCGTAGCCGGGCGCGGAGGTCGCGGGGTCTCCGGCGGCGTCGGCCACCACCCACTCGATCTCGATCCCGGCGCGCACCGAGAGCCCGCGCCGCTCGACGGCCTCGGCGGCCCGGCGGGCGAAGCCCCGCTGGCAGCCGGGGTGTGGGGCGCCGTCCTGGGTGTACCGGTCGGCCGGAGCCCAGGCCCAGCCGGGCTGGGCGGCGAGCGGGGTGAGCCGGTCCAGGTCGGGAACGAGCCGCAGGTCACCCGTCGGGCCGGTACTCGACGCCGCGGTGGTGAAGGAGTCGTCCACCAGGGAGACGTCGAAGCAGGGAACCGCGCCGACACCGTGCTCGGCGGCGTGTCGGAGTTGGGCGAGCGGGACGGACTTCACGCGGGTGAGACCGGCGTTGTCGACCCAGCCGAACACCACCCCGTCGATTCCTTCGGCGGCGAGCTTGACTTCGGCCGCACGGGCCTGAGCGGCCCGCTCAGCCGGTGATTGCGTGGTGGTCATGCCGTCCATGCTGGCGTTCGCGGAGGCCGGATCGCCAGCAGCCGTCCGGGAGTTCACTCGTCCGTGGACCACCGGAGCCGCCGCGTGACACCCTGCCCGGGCCGACAGGGTCCACCAACTTCTGGCAGTCACGCGGGCGTTGTGGATCCGGATCGGTCAGGCATGCCGGAGGCAGAGGGAACCCCACTGGAAGCCCGCGCCGATGCCGGACAGCACGTAGGTGTCTCCGGGGAGCAGGGAACCTTCGGCGACGGCCGTGTGCAGTGCGGTGAACACACCGGCCGACCCGGTGTTGCCCAGTCGGTCGATGGTGACGGGGGCGCGCTCGCGCGGGACCCCCAGGGCAGCCGTGGTCTCGTTGAGGATGTTCAGGTTGGCCTGGTGCAGGAAGAAGTGCCGCACCTGGTCGATCGGCACGCCGGCGCGTCGAACGGCACTGGTGATGCTCTCGGGCAGGCGGGTGGTCGCCGCGTTCCAGACGGCGCGGCCGTCCATGGACAGATAGTGGTCCCCCGCGGCGACGGTGGCGGCGCTGGCGGGCATCCGGGAGCCTCCCGCGGGGATCTGGACGTCGTAGGACAGCTGGGAGCCCAGGCTGTAGGAGAGGAGGCCCGAACCAGGGCTGTCGGTGCGGGTGAGGACGACGGCCGCCGCGGCGTCTCCGAAGAAGACACCGGTGGTGCGGTCGGTGGGATCGGTGACCCTGGAGGCACAGTCGGCCGCGAGCAGCAGGACGGTGGTGATGGAAGGGTTCTGCAGGAGGTGGGCGGCGATCAGCATGGCCTGGATGCCTGAGGCGCAGGCGGCCGTCGTGACGTCCAGGGAGAGGGCGCGGTGGGCGCCGAGAGCTTCTTTCACGATGAGTGCGGTCGACAGGAGCGGCTGGTCCCAGGTGTAGGTGGCGACGATGACCGCGTCCAGCCGGCCGGGCTCGACACCGGCGGCTTCCAGCGCCGGGCGGGCGGCGGCGACACACATGTCGGACGTGGCCAGGTGCGGTGCCAGACGGCGGCGTTCGCGGATGCCGGTACGGCTGGTGATCCATGCGTCGCTGGTGTCCAGGGAGCGGACGAGCTCCTGGTTGGTGACGACGGTCGGCGGCAGGTGGATTCCCGTCGCGGCGATGGCGAACGGTACGGACAGGCCCGCACCGGTCTGATGGAGAAGGGGCTGCTCCGGGGCGACGGTCATGTCACGGCGCTCCGCCCGGGGGTCGCCCGCACTCCTCGAAGAATTCCCATGTTCCGTATCTCTCCATTGACAGGTAATTGGCCCCGCGTAGACGGGCGTCGAATTCGAATTCGCCGCATCATCTCATGGGGATCAGGTCTTGGGATCACGCTTTAATTCGATAGCGTGATGAATTGTCTGATCGCTTGACGTGTAATTCCCGGGAATGGGTGTCGCCCTCCGCGGGGGCATCCGCCGGGACCCGTCGCAGACCCTGAACAGCCCGGGTCCCTCGCCCGGTCGATCGGGCACCTGCCGGAGGGAATCACGAAAACCTCCTCGGGCCCCCGCCGCCGGGGCGGCCCGCGTTCCGCGGCGATGCGATGCGGGAGGAGGGCGGCGGGGATGCGTCCGGGGCCGGGTTCAGGACGACCTCTGCCTGGGCAGGGAGGCCCGCAGGGACGGTACGGAGGCGAGCAGCGCCCGGGTGTAGGGGTGGCCCGGTGCGCGCAGGATCGTCGCGGTGGGAGCGATCTCGACGATCCGGCCGTGCCGCATGACCGCCACGACGTCCGAGACGTGGCAGACCGCCGGCAGGTTGTGGCCGATGAAGAGCATGGAAAGGCCGAGCCGTCGCTGGAGTTCACGCATCGTGTTGAGGACGGAGGCCTGCACCGAGACGTCGAGCGCCGAGGTGACCTCGTCGGCGATCAGCAGGCCGGGCCCGACGGACAGGGCGCGGGCCAGGGCGACCCGCTGTCGCTGGCCTCCGGACAACTGGCGCGGCAGACGATCGGCGAGCCGCGGATCCAGTCCGACCAGGCCGAGCAGCTCGTCGACGCGCTCGGCGCGGGCGGCCCGGTCGAGCCGGCGGAAGACCGTGGCGGCCTCGACGAGCGCCTGACGAGCCGTCATCCGAGGGTCGAGCGCGGTGTCCGGGTCCTGGCGGACGATCTGGACCAGGCGGCCGAGCCGCCGCCGGTCGCCGACGGTGCGGGTGCGGACCTCGCGGCCGTCGACCAGAACCCGGCCTCTGTGTACGGGAACGAGGCCGACGATCGCGCCGGCCAGGCTCGACTTCCCCGATCCGGATTCCCCCACGAGACCGAGGGTGGTGCCGGACGGGATCTCCAGCGAGACACCGTCCACGGCGGCGGGGGACTCCCGGGGGCCGGGGTGGCGGACGGTCAGGTCGATCACCTGAAGAGTGGTCATGACGCCGGCACCGTCTCAGGGGCCGCCGCCGGGACCGGATGCCAGCAGGCGACCCGGTGGCGGACCCCGATGTCCTCCAGCCGGGGAGCCTGCTCGGCGCAGCGGTCCTGGCGGCGCGGGCAGCGAGGCTCGAACGGGCACCCCGCCGCGGGCGCGAGCGGATCGGGCGGCGCGCCCTCGACGGTCGGCAGCGGTCGGCCCCGGTCGGCGGTGAGGTCCGGTACGGATGCGATCAGGGCCCGGGTGTAGGGATGCCGGGCTCCGTCGGCGAGGCGGTCCACGGGCAGGGCTTCGACCAGGGTGCCCGCGTATATCACCAGGATCCGCTCGCAGAACTCGCCCACGAGCGCGACGTCGTGGCTGATGAACAGGATCGCCGCGGACGTGTCCCGCCGGAGGTCGGTGAGCAACTGGGTGATCTGGCGCTGCACGGTGACATCGAGCGCCGTGGTCGGTTCGTCGGCGATGATCAGACCCGGCCGCACCATCAGCCCCGAGGCGATCATCACCCGCTGGCGCTGGCCGCCCGAGAGCTGGTGAGGACGGGAGCGCAGCAGCGCCGGGGGCAGGGCCACGCGGGCCAGGGCGTCGGCGGCGTCCGCGGCGGCCTGAGCACGGCTCGCACCCCGGTGCGCCCGGACCGCCTCGGTGAGCTGGGTGCCGATGCGGAGGGACGGGTTGAGCGCCGAGGCCGGGTTCTGGAAGATCATCGACAGGCCCGTCGCGAGGTGCCGGTCCCGTTCCTTCGGCGTCAGGGTGGAGAGGTCCTTCCCGAGCAGGCGCAGCGTGCGCCTCGACGCCCGGGCACCGTACGGGAGCAGGTCGGCGACGGCGAGCGCGGTGAGCGACTTGCCCGACCCCGATTCGCCGACCAGGCCGACGATCTCGCCCGGCCGCAGAGACAGAGTCACCCCGCGCACCGGCCGGATCGTCCCGTCGGGGGTGGGGAGTTCCACGGTGAGGTCCTCGACCTGAAGGACCAGCCCGTCCTCGGCCGGACCACTCGGAGCGGGCACCTGTGCGGGGTCGCGCCGCACCGGCCCGCGCCGTGCGACGTTGCCGGCCAGGACCTCCCCGAGCAGCTGGAAGGCCAGAGCCGCGTAGAGGATGGCCAGGCCGGGGGCGAGCGCCGGCACCGGCTCGGCGTAGATCCGGTCGAGTCCCTGGCTCAGCAGCTGACCCCAGTCGTAGCCCGGCGGCTGGACGCCCAGTCCGAGGAAGCTCAGCCCCGAGAGCGCGACCAGCGCGGTGCCCCCCGCGGTGCTGACGCTCAGGAGCAGCGGCTCCGCGATGTTGGGCAGGACGTGCCGCCACAGCAGGCGGTGGCGGCGCAGGCCGAGCACTCTGGCCGTGACCAGGTGATCGGTGCCCGCGACGCCTGCGGCGAGGGTCTGGGCGAGTCGGGCGAACCCCGGAACGGCCGCCGCCGCGAGGGCCAGCACCGCCCCGGTGGCGCCCGCGCCGAACACGACCGCGAGGAACATCGCGACGAGCAGTGCCGGGAAGGCGAGCAGGAGGTTGATCAGCCCGCCGGTCAGCCGACGGCCGCGTCGCCCGAGGACGGCGGTGCACGCCCCGAGGAGGACTCCCGCACTCGCGCCGAGCAGCACCGCCGCCAGCGCGAGCAGCAAGGAGGGGCGGGTGGCCGTCACGATGCGGGCGAGCAGGTCCCGGCCGAGGCCGTCGGTGCCGAACGGATGCACCGCGGAGGGACCCTGGAGCACGGCCGACGGGTCCGGACGGTCGGCTGCCGAGCCCCAGAGCGGAGGGCCGGCCAGAGCGAGCACGACGAGCGACGCCAGCATGACGGCGGTGGCCCAGGCCATGGGAGAGCGCGGAAGTACGGACAGGGGCCTCATGGTCACATCTCCCGGATCGCCGAGCGGGGGTCGAGCAGGGTGAGCAGTACGTCCACCAGAAGGCCGGCGAACAGCACGGTGCTACCGAGCACCAGAACCATGGCCTGGACCACCGGGTAGTCCTGTGCGACCACGGACTGGGCCATGGCGGAGCCGATGCCGGGCCAGGCGAAGACCTTCTCGACGAGCACGGTGCCGGCGATCAGACCGGGCAGCAGGCTTCCGGCGACGGTGAGTGCGGCGGACGCCATGTTCGGCGCCGCGTGCCGGAGGTAGCGGCGTGCGGAGGACAGCCGTTTGCTCCTGGCCGTGCGCAGGTAGTCCTCGTTCAGCACCTTCAGCGCTTCCACCCGGACGATGCGCAGGAGTACGGCGGTGGGGGCGAGGAAGAGCGCGAGGACGGGCAGGACGAGCGACTCGGCGCCCGCCGCCCCGGCCACCGGGAGCAGTTGCAGGCCGACGGCCAGCAGCGCGGTGAGTCCGGCGGCCAGGACGAAGTCCGGCACACCCGTCAGACCGGCGGTGACCGCCGTGAACACCAGCTCGGTGCGCGGACGCCGGCCGTCACGGGTGCGGACGGCGGCCAGCAGGCCGCCGGGCAGGGCGACGGCGAGGGTGGCCAGGAAGGCGAGGACGGCGATCTCCAGGGTGGCGGGCAACCGGGTGCGGACCAGCTCGGCGACCGGTGCGCCCGTGACCAGCGACGTACCGAGGTCACCGTGCAGCAGGCCGTCGAGGTAGTGGCGGTACTGGGACAGGAAGGGGGTGTCGAGCCCGAGGTCGTGCCTGCGGGCGGCCACAAGCCCGGGGGAGGCGTCGACGCCGAGAGCGGCCCGGACCGGGTCGCCGGGAATGAGGCGGATCATCGCGAAGGACGCGGTGACCACGACTCCCAGGGAGAGGAGCAGCCGGACACCGCGGCGGCCGAGGAACGCGGTCCACGGGTGCCGCAACAGCTGGGATGCAGACATGGTGGGCCCCAGATCACTGGTGGAGGCGGATGCTGGTGGGAACGAGCCGACCGCCGAAGGTGGTGGCGAACGTGGTGCGGTAGCCGTACAGGCTGCTGCTCCCCTGGGCGATCGGCAGCGCGTCGGCCGAGCGGAAGAGAGCGGCGGCGGCCCGGTTCCAGGTGCCGCATCCCGACGTGTCGGTCTCCCGGAGAGCCCGTGAGACCAGGGCGTCGTACTCGGGATTGGCCACCCCCGCGAAGTTGAGGCCCCGGGCAGGGGTGGGGCCGGAGAAGAAGGAGACGAAGCCGACCGGCAGCGCGAACCCCGGCGTGCTGCCGACCACCACGTCGAACTCGGCGCTCTGGTACATGGCGTTGACGAGGGCCGGCAGGCTCTCGGAGACCAGGTCGACCTCGGCGCCGAGCGCCGTCCACTCCCGGGCCATGAGCTCGGCGACCGAGACCAGGGTCGGGCCGAGGTCGGGACTGGTGAGCAGGCGGAGCCGGAGCGGTCGGCCCTTCCTGGTGAGCGGGCCGTCGGCGGACCGGGTCCAGCCGGCTGCCCGCAGGGCCTCGGGGGCGTCGCGCGAGGGCAGATGGGCGTCGGCCAGGTCGGCGTGGCAGACGGAGCCCTCGGCGCCGAAGTCGGTGGCGGGTCTCCCGGTGCCGCCGACGGCGACATTGGCGAGCCCCCATCGGTCGAGGGCGGAGACCAGGGCGCGGCGCAGTGCCCGGTCGGAGAGCACCCGCCCGGGACGCTGATTGAAGAAGGTCAGCCCGACCACGGTCGCCACGTCGGTGGTGGACAGGCCGCGTCCGGCGAGCCGGGCGCGGTCCGGCCCGCTCACACCGGCGATGTCGATGCCCCCGGTGAGCAGCAGGTTCGCCGCCGTGGACGCCTGCGGCACCACCGAGAGGACGATGTGCGCGGGGAGGCCGGGTTCCCTGGTCGTCGCCCCGGAGGGGCCCCAGGAGTAGCCGTCGCGGACGGTGAACTCGTACGGTCCGCCGGGGGTGTAGCGGGTCAGTACGTAGGGACCGGTGCCCTGGGTGGTGCGGTCCAGCGCATCGGGCCGGTCGAGTCCCGCGGGGCAGACGATCGGCAGCAGACCGATGGTGCGGGTGAGGAACGGGAAGGGGGCGACGGCGGTCGCCGACACCGTGCCGCTCCCGTCGTCGGCGCTCGCTTCGAACGGGACGTTCGGCAGGACCGTCCGGGCGCCGGCGAGCTGGTTGGCCGGGTCGCCCGCGTAGGTGAGTGCGCGGGCCACCGCCGAGGCGGTGAGCTCGGTGCCGTCGGAGCAGGTGACGCCCGGACGGAGGGTGAAGGTGGCCGTGGTGGCCGTGGCCCGCCAGGAGGTGGCCAGGCCGGAGACCAGGCCACCGCCGGGTGTCAGGTTGACCAGGGAGTCGTAGGCGTAGTGGGCCTGGGAGGCGCCGAACGCGGAGTACGGGTCGAAGCTCGGGGTCTCGCTGGTCCCGGCGATCCGGACGGTGCCGCCGATCACCAGCGGGGTGGTGGTCGAGGAGGTGGCGGCTTCGCCGCAACCGCCCAGGGCGACGGCGGAGACGGCGAGGGCAGCCGCCAGGGCGGCCGGCGGGGAGCGTCGGAACATGGCGTCATGGTGTCACCGGGCTTTCGGTACTGGTCATCCAACTGGCTTGTGCGGTAAGGGCGTTCGAATGGCCCGAGCCGCCTGACAGCTGGGCGGTGAGCTGGCGGGGGCTGCGGGGCGTCCGATTCTGGTTCACCCGTACGGGGGAGTGTCGGGGGCCGCCATGCCCATCGGCGGGGACGGGGGCGGAGTGCCGCCTCGTCATGGCCGCGGCGTGGGTGTCGCGGAGCAGGGAACCGAGGGGGAAGGTAATCGGATAATCCTATTCAGCACTTTTGGAGGTGGCGCGGTTGAAGGGTTACGCGCAAAAGCCATGAACACTCGCACGAGTGAACAGGGGGGAGCTGTTTGGTCCAGACGGGTGTGATTCCACTACGGTGATCACGGGATCGGATGGTGAGTTCCGGCATCCGGGAATTCTGATGCGCCAGGTGAGTCCCGGATATTCGAGAGTGAATCCCGCCCGGCCGTGCGCTGCTCCGGTTTCGTCACGCCCGGGTTCCCTGTCATACGTATGCGTGGAGAGGATGGAGAATCATGCCGCCAGTAGTCCCGCCATTCCTGATCGGCCTCATCGTCGCGCCGCTGGCCAAGCGCCTGCTCAAGCCGCTGGTGAGCGGAGTCGTCAGGACATCCGTCGGTATCGCCATGGAGGTGAAGAAGGCGGCCCAGGAGGCCGGGGAGAACATGCACGACCTCGCGGCCGAGGTGGCCGCCGACGTGGTGGCCGCCCAGATCGCGGCCAGTGAGACCGAAGGGCACTCCGTCGTCGGCCAGCGTGCCGCCGCCAAGGACGCACCCGCCGACCGCACCGAAGGGGACGCGAGGACCCCGAAGATCCGTGCGACCGCCGCCGGCAAGTCCCACTGACGGCCCGTAGGAACCAGGGCCGCCGCCAGGCGCGCACGCCGATCGATCTCGGCCGTGTTTCGGAAGTCCCGCCTGTCGGGCGACGCCCGGTACGCGCTTTCGTCGCGACGTCGGGATCACCCCGATGCATCCAGTGTCGGGGCGACCCCCCCGCCCTGCGATCGCACGCACCGGACGACGACTGACCCGCCCTCCGGGCGGACGTCGCTCCTTCCGGAACACGCCCTGGGCGGAGCGCGCTCGGGCGGCGGCCGTTGGCAGGCCGTTCGACCGCAGAGATCCGCCGTTCAGACTTTCCCGCTCCATCGCCGCATTCCGTCGTGACCATGACGGACTCCCGCGACCTCCGCAAACAGGTGATCGTACACATGCCATCGCTACTGGGTGCCCCAGCCGGATTCCGCTCCCTGGAATTGGGCGCGAGCCCGCGCTCGGTCATCCCGGGCCGCCAGCGCTGGGACGTCGAGCTGGTGCTCGGACGTCCCCGGACGGCCGAGATCCTCGCCGCCGTGCTGCGTCGCGTTCCCGGGATCACCGAGGCCCGGGCCAACCCGGTCACCGGTGGGGTGCTCGTCCGGCACGACGCGCGGCTGCGCGCCGCGGACATCGGCCGGATCATCCGCGGAGCGGTCACCCGGGTCGCGGAGAACGCGACCGGAGGGGGACACCCGGCACGGGCGGCCGGCCCCGCCGTCGCCCCGGCCCCGCGGGCGGACCACGGCCCGGTCGTGCGCCCGGTGCTCGCCGTCGGCGGCGGCATCGTGGCCGGGGTCGCGCTGATCAAGGGGGCCGCGAGGGGAAGGCAGTTGGTGGCGGCGGGCGGGGTTGCCGCAGCGACCGCGTTCGTCCTTCGGGAAGCCTGGCGCAAAACGGCCGGGGCGTCCCGGCACGCGGCCGGGACCAGTGCCGAGCGCCACCCGCTGCTGGAGATCGTCGGTCCGCACCGCCGCCGCCTCTACCGGGCCGCCGCCCTCTCCGTCGCCTGCCAGGCCGCTGAGATGGCGCTCGGCACCTTCCTCGGCTGGACCGGTCTCGTCCTCATCAAGGGCGAGGCGGCTCCGCTGGCCGGCCTCGGCCTGACCACGGCTTCGGCCCAACTCCTGGGCCTGGCAGGGCTGGTGGCCGCCGCATGTGCCGCGGTGGCCGGTCTCTCCTACGCCTCGAACCTCCAATGGCGCCGACTCGGCCAGGACATCGAGCACGACTGGCGGAGCCGCACCTACCGGCACGTCCAGCACCTCGAACTGGCCCACCTGGAGGGCGAGCGGACCAGCCGGGTGACCGGCGCGCTCACCAACGACGTCGGCCAGCTGGGGGCCTTCTTCGCCGGCCCGGCCAATGACGTGCTGCAACTCGGCACCAGCATCGCCGTCCTGGTGCCCGCGTTCCTTCTGCTGGCACCGCAGATCGCCTGGATCGCCTTCCTGCCGATTCCGATCGTCGCCTGGCTCTCACTGCGCCACCAGGGCGAGGCCGCGGCAACCTACGCCGCCACCGGGGAGCAGCGGGCCAGGCTGGGCAGCCAGGTGATCAACTCGCTCGAAGCGGGTGCGACCGTCAAGAGCTTCTGCACCGAGGAGTACGAGGCGACACGCGTCGACGAGCTGAGCGAATCGGTGCAGGAGCGCAGCCGGCAGGCAGACCGGACCACGATCCGCCACGTCGAGACCGTACGGGCATGGACCACCGCGTCCATGGCCGGCACCCTTCTGATCGGCGGTCGGTCGGTGCTCAACGGCACGCTGCGCTTCGAGGTGTTCAGCCCGCTGATCGGACTGCCCCAGATGCTGCTGATGCGGATGAGTCGGCTCGGCGGCATCGCCGACCAGTACCAGCGCACCCTCGCGTCCTACGACCGGGTCCAGCGCCTGCGCGCCCTGCCCGTCGAGGCCGACAGCGGCGACGGGCAGCTCGAACTCGCCGAAGTGCGGGGCGAGATCGTCCTCGACGGGGTCACCTTCGCCTACCCCGGCCGCCCGGCGACACTGGAGGACCTCTCCCTGACCATCCCGGCCGGGCAGGTGACCGCCCTGGTGGGAGCCACCGGCTCGGGCAAGACGACGATCGCCAAACTGCTGATGCGCTACCAGGACGCGGAGTCGGGCCGGGTGCTGCTCGACGGGCAGGACGTCCGGGACCTGCGGCGCCACGACCTGCGCCACGCCGTCGGCTTCGTCGCGCAGGATCCGTTCCTCTTCGACGGCAGCATCGCCGACAACATCCGCTACGGCACCTTCGGCGCCTCGCACGAGGACGTGGTCCGGGCCGCCGCCATGGCCGAGGCGCACACCTTCGTCGCGACCCTGCCCGACGGCTACGACACCGTGATCGGTGAACGCGGCGCCACCCTCTCCGGCGGCCAGCGGCAGCGGATCGCCCTGGCGCGCGCGATCCTCAAGGACTCCCCGGTCGTCATCCTCGACGAGGCCACCTCCGCCGTGGACAACGAGACCGAGGCCGCCATCCAGCGCACGCTGCGCAGCTTCGCGGCGGACCGGACGATGATCGTCATCGCGCATCGCCTCTCCACGGTCCGCCACGCCGACCGGATCTACGTCATGGACAAGCGCGGCATCGTCGCCGAGCAAGGCACCCACGACGAACTCCTCGCCCAGCACGGGCTCTACGCATCCCTCTGGCAGCTCCAGGCCGGCGAGATCGCCGCCTGACCCGCAGACGCGCCGCCCCCTCGCCGACCACGTGACACACACCGTGACCGGCGCCGGTGGCACGCCCTGCGCGCATGCCCACCCATACTTCTGGAGGTACCCCCATGTCCCGTCGTGACGGCGACGTCCTTTCCCTGACCGCGGCCCAGCGGGAGATCTGGCTCGCCGAGCAGAGCTCCCGGACGCCGATCCCGGGCTTCCGTGTCGGCGAGTGCCTGGAGATCCACGGGCCGGTCGATCCGGAGGTGTTCGACGCCGCGCTGCGCCTGGTCGTGGACGAGGTCGACGCCCTGCACGTGACCTTTGCCGACGACGGCGACGGCCCGTGCCAGATCCTCCGCGAGACCTGGGACTGGGCGCCCGCCCACCTCGACTTCGGATCGGAGCCGGATCCCCGGGCGACGGCCGTGCAATGGATGGAACGGGACCTGGCCCGCCCGTTAAACCTCACCCGTGACCCGCTGTTCGGCCACGCGCTGATCCGGCTGTCACCGACGGAGTTCCTCTGGTACCTCAACTACCACCACCTGGTGCTGGACGCGATCAGCGGTTCCATGGTCCGTCAGCGGGTCGGCGAGGTGTACTCGGCCCTGGCCGAGGGCGGCGACGTACCGCCCTGCCCGTTCGGCTCCCTCCGGGACCTGGTCGACAGCGACGCCGACTACCGCTCGTCGGCCGACTTCACCGCCGACCGCGCCTACTGGACCGGGCGCTTCGCCGATCTGCCCGCTCCGACACGGCTCACCGACACCTCCGCGACCGACCCGCACCAGGCCCTGCGCCTGGCCGGGGAGCGGGAACTGAGGAGCCCCGAGGCATTGCGTGCCGCGGCCGGCCGGGCCGGTGTCCGGTGGTCCCGTGTGGTCATCGCCGCGACGGCCCTCTACGCCCACCGGCTGAGCGGCGCCCAGGACGTGGTGCTCGCCCTTCCCGTCACCGCCCGCCGGGGCTCCGGGCGCAGCCTGCTGTCCGTGCCCGGAACCATGTCCAACGTGGTGCCCCTGCGGCTGACCGTGCGCCCCGACATGCCCTGGGGCGAACTCGTCGCCCAAGCGGCCCGGGAGGTCGAGTCGGCCGTCGCGCACGAGCGCTACCGCAGCGAGGACCTGCTGCGCGACCTCGGCGCCCCCGGAAGTATCGGTACGGCCTTCCCGCTGATCGTCAACATCATGGCCTTCAACGCGAGGCCGAGCTTCGCGGGGCACCCCGCCTCGGTGCACCACTTCGTGTCGGGGTCGACCACCGACCTGGCCGTCTGGGTGTTCGACTACCGGGACGGCACCCCACCGCTCCTCAGGCTGCACGGCGCGCCGGAGGCATACGCCGACGACGACCTCGCCGCGCACCAGGAGCGGCTGCTCGCCCTGCTCGACGCCGTCGCGGAGTGCGACCCGGGCAGGACGGTGGGCGGGATGGAGCTGCTGCCCGCCGAGGACCGCCGTGAGCTGGCGGTTCTGGGTACGGGTCCGGTGGCGGAGCCGTTCACCGAGGGTCTGCTGGAGTTGTTCCGGGCGCGGGTGGGTGCGGTTCCGGGCGAGTGTGCGGTGGTGGCCGCGGATGTGTCGTTGACGTTCGCGGAGTTGGATGTGCGGGCGAATCGTCTGGCGCATGCGCTGTTGGCTCGGGGTG